>JACDAM010000271.1 GCA_013695435.1 Burkholderiales bacterium
TACGGCACGCGCTCATCGACCGTATTGCTGATCGCGCGCGACGGCAACGCGATCTTCGTCGAGCAAAACTATTCCGCCGGGGGCGTGAAGGCAGAACAAAACCGCCACACGTTCAAGGTTCGGCAGGCAGCCGCTTGATCATTTCGATATGGGGAATGCCCGCTTCATCGAACGGTGCGCCTACAGTCTCGAAGCCGTGTTTTGCGTAGAATCGCTGCGCATGCATTTGCGCATGCAGGTAAATCGTGGTGAAGCCCTGGCGCCGTGCCTCGGTCACCAGCGCATCCACCACGGCGCTGCCGACGCCTTTGCCGCGCCATTCGCGCAACACGGCCATGCGCCCGATTCGACCGTCCGGGCTTAGGCGACCCGCAGCGATGGCGAAGCCGTCGCCGGCCTCCGCAAGAACGTGCGCACAAGCGGGATCGAGTCCGTCCCATTCGAGATGCGCGGGGACCTTCTGCTCGACGATGAATACGTGTTCACGCACGTGCGTCAACTTCGCTGCGTCGTCCTCCCAGCGCGCAGCGCGAACCGTGAATTCGTATTCGGCGACCATTCCCTATAATAGCCAAAACCATTCGTCATCTTCCTATGCAAAGCCTGTGGCGCGATAGCGAGGCAGCGCAGTTTGCCAGCGATCTTGAATTGCGCGTTTACACCTCGCGTCTGCTCGGCCGCGACAAGAGCCTGGTGCTACACGGCGGCGGCAATACGTCAGTCAAAATCCACGAACGGAATCTGTTCGGCGAAGCCGAGCAGATTCTGTATGTGAAAGGCAGCGGCTGGGATCTTGAAACAATCGCGGCGGCTGGATTCACGCCGCTGCGCCTGGCACCGGTACAGCGGCTCGCCACGTTAAAGACCTTGCCGGACACGCAAATGGTCAACGCCCTCGCCGCATGCAAAACGCTCGCCTCCGCGCCTGCGCCGTCGGTTGAAGCGATCCTGCACGCGATCCTGCCGTACCGGTTCGTCGATCACACGCACGCGGACGCGGTGGTCACGATTACCAACACCGCGAATGGCGAAGCGCGCATTCGCGAAGTGTATGGCAATGCCGCCGTCATCATCCCCTACGTGATGCCGGGGTTCGAGCTGGCGCGTGTTTGCGCGCAAATTTTTGCAACCGAGGCCGGGCCGCAAACCATGGGCATGGTGCTCATGAACCACGGCATTTTTTCGTTCGGCGAAGACGCGCGGCAATCCTACGAGCGCATGATTGCGCTGGTCGATTGTGCCGAACGATATCTTGCCAAACACAATGCATGGGATATTGCTCGCCAGCCGCATAGCGCGACGGAATGTCCTGTCCGCGATCAGACCGCCGCATTGCGCGGCCAGTTATCTGCGATCGCGCAGGCGCCTTTGATTGTCGCCAGTCATCGCGACGAGCGCTGCATGGCCTTCATACGCCGCCCTGATCTCGCGAGCATCGCGCAGCAAGGCCCGGCTACACCGGATCACGTAATACGCACGAAACGTTTGCCGATGCTGGGCCGCGATGTCGACCCTTATCGACAAGCTTATGAAGATTATTTTCGACAGCACGCCAACGATAAAAATATGCTCGATGCGGCGCCGCGCATTATCCTCGATCCCGAACTCGGCTTATGCGCTGCGGGGCGCAGCGCGAAAGACGCCGCGATCGCGGCCGAAATCTACATACACACGATGGATATCATCGAGCGTGCCGAGGCGCTCGGCGGCTATCGGCCGCTTCCCGCCGCGGCGATGTTTGCCGTCGAATACTGGGATCTCGAACAAGCCAAGCTGAAAAAAGCAGGCAAGCCGCCGCTTTTCGCCGGCGAGATTGGGCTGGTAACTGGCGCAGCATCCGGAATAGGCGCGGCCTGCGTACACGCGCTGCTCGCGCACGGCGCGGCGGTCATCGGCCTCGATATCGACGATCGAATTGAAACGCTGCATCGCCGCGCCGATTTTCTCGGCATACGCTGCGACGTAACGCTAGCTGCGGCGATTATCGATGCGCTTGAAGCTGGGGTTCGGGCGTTCGGCGGGCTTGACATGCTGATTCTCAATGCCGGCATCTTTCCGGCCAGCGCCCGGATCGCCGATCTCGGCGCTGAACAATTGCAGCAAACCATGCACGTCAATCTCGATGCGAATCTGGCGATGCTGCGCGCCTGCCATCCGTTTTTGAAGCTGGCGCCGAAGTATGGCCGCGTCATTGTTATGGGATCGAAAAATGTACATGCGCCGGGTCCGGGCGCGGCCGCTTACTCGGCCTCCAAGGCAGCGCTGAATCAACTCGCCAGAGTTGCCGCGCTCGAATGGGCGGGTGACGGAATACGCGTAAACATCATTCACCCAAACGCGGTGTTCGACACCGGAATCTGGACCGACGAAGTCCTCGCGGAACGTGCCGCGCAGTACGGCATCACTGTTGCCGAATACCGCACCAGTAATCTGCTGAAAATTGAAATCGCGAGTAGCGATGTCGGCGAGCTTGCGGCTGCCATGTGCAGCGAGTTATTCGCGAAAACAACGGGCGCGCAAGTGCCGATCGATGGCGGCAATGAGCGGACGATTTAGGATAGTTTAAAGCGAGGCAAACACCATCGCTGGATTTCCCGCGCACGCGGGAAATCCAGAGGACTTGCACGATATTGAACAGCACTGGATTTCCGCCGGCGCGGGATGACAAACTGGATAGAGGTGCGTTGGCGGGATGACGAAATTGCTTGACGCGGGCTGGCCGGCGATTCGAACGCGCCGCTGCGCGGCTGCGCTGTCGCGATGACACCCGGCAAAGTGGAAACGCTGCGCTGGCGCGACGATCATCTCGAAATGATCGATCAGCGCGTGCTGCCCGCGCGCTTCGAATATGTGGGCTTCGACAGCGCGGCGGATGTTGCGCTCGGTATTCGCGATATGGTTGTTCGCGGCGCGCCGGCGATCGGTTGCGCGGCCGCGTACGGCATCGCGCTCGAGGCCCGGCGCCTGTCGCGTCATACGCAGGCGGAATTCAGCAGCGCGTTGAACCAAGGTTTCGATCGTTTGCTGCAAAGCCGTCCGACGGCAGTGAATCTCGGATGGGCGCTGGACCGTATGCGGCGCGCCTGGAACGCGTGTCTATGCACGGATCAGGCAATGCCACCAGATGCAATCGCCGAACGCCTGCTGATCGAGGCGCACGCGATCAAACGCGAAGACATTGCGGTCAACCAGGCGATCGGCGCGCACGGCGCCGCGCTGATTGCGGATCGGGCGCGCATTCTCACACATTGCAATGCCGGCGCGCTCGCCACGGCCGGGCATGGCACCGCGCTTGGCGTCATCCGCACGGCATTCGCATCCGGCAAGCGTATCAGCGTGATCGCCGACGAGACGCGGCCGTTCCTGCAGGGCGCGCGGCTGACGGCATGGGAGATGGTTCAGGAAAACATTCCGGTCATGCTGATCGCAGACAGCAGCGCCGGCCACATGATGAGCCGCGGCGAGGTCGATCTGGTTATCGTGGGCGCCGATCGCGTTGCCGCGAATGGCGACGTTGCCAACAAGATCGGCACCTATACGGTGGCCGTGCTGGCGGCTCGCCACGCGATTCCGTTCTACGTTGCGGCTCCGCTCTCAACGATCGATCTCGCCACCGCATCCGGCGCGCAAATTCCGATCGAAGAACGCGCGTCCAGCGAGATTGCCGGCTTCGGCGACGTGCGTTGGGCTTGCGAAGGCGCGGTCATGCGCAATCCCGCGTTCGATGTGACGCCGGCCGAGCTGATTAGCGGCTTGATCACGGAAAAAGGTGTAGTACGCGCCCCCGACGAAAGAAAAATTCGCGCACTGTTCAATCGGGGATCGTCATAAAACGAAACCGCGAGCTATTGCCCGCGGTTTCGGAAAGCGCCTGCCGCGCGAAGCGCGGGAATTTCATCCCTACAACGTTACCCCTTACAACGTTGCGCCGCCGCTGACTTCGATGACCGCGCCGTTGATGTAGCTCGCTTCATCCGAAGCGAGGAATGCATAGGTATTGGCGATTTCTTCCGGCTTGCCGAGCCGCCCCAGCGGAACGCGCTGCTCGATAGCGTCGATGACTTTCTGCGGAATCGAATTCAGGATGGTCGTGCTGATAAACCCCGGACAGACGGCATTCGAGCGTATGCCTTTTTTACCGAGTTCGCGAGCCCAGGTTTTTACCATGCCGATCACGGCGAACTTGCTGGCCGCATAATTGGTCTGGCCGAAGTTTCCGTGCAAGCCGACGATGGATGAGGCGTTGAGGATGCAGCCTGAATTCTGCTCGAGCATGATATCGACGACAGCTTTCGTGCAGTTGTAAGTGCCTTTCAGATTGATGTCGATAACCTTGTCGAACTGGTCGTCGGACATCTTCTTCAATTGAGCGTCCATGACGATTCCGGCGTTGTTGACCAGGGTATCGATGCGGCCGTATTTCTTGACGACGCCTTCGACCATCGCTGCGATGCTTTTTTTGTCAATGACATCGACGCGGAAACCGACCGCTTCGCCGCCGTCCGCGGTTATCTGATCGACCGTCTCGCTCACGGCAGCCATATCGATATCACAGACGATGACTTTGGCGCCTTCCCTGGCGAATTTGAGCGCTGTCGCCTGGCCGATGCCTTTTGCCGCGCCGGTAATGATCGACACTTTTCCTTGTAGTCTCATAACCGCTCCCAAATAGTTTCCGCCTCGATGCCTGCGACGGGCAGGCTGGCTAATGTACTATTTAGTTGCGCAGCGCACAATTAAATTCATTCCGCAGGAAAAAACTATCCAAGCCATTCTATAAATGGCTTTAATAGCGTCTGCTAAGAGACGGAACAGGGATATGGTTTTAGAGCACGGACGCGGGATTTGCGTGTTGCTGCGAAGCGTTACCCGCTATCAATACGGTCGTCCCCGCCGTTACGCGATCGAATAATTCAAGCAAATCGCTATTTTTCATTCTGATACAACCGATAGAGCCAGGTTCGCTTAGCGAGACGTCATCCGGAGTACCGTGTATGTAGATATAGCGACGCATCGTATCGACGTCGCCCAGACGATTGAAACCGCGCTCCAGGCCGGATAGCCAGAGGATGCGAGTCAGTATCCAGTCGCGGCGCGGATACCGCTCTCCCAGTTCGTGGGTATAGATTTCGCCGGTGGGCCGGCGCTTTACAAAAACGGTATTGACGGGCTGCCCATAGCCTATCCGGGCGCGAATGACATGTCTGCCGCGCGGCGTGCAGAAGCTGCCGTTACGTTCTCCCGCGCCATTCTTGGCGGTCGAAACCGGATATCGGCGCGCGACCTTGTCGTCATCGTCGTACAGCGTCAGCGTTTGCGTCTGCAGATCGACAACTATTCGCGGCATATCTGGGCGCCGCGCCGCGATGCGAAGAATTCCTTCAGCAATCCGCCGCACTCTTCGGCCAGCACGCCGCGGGTAACAGCGGTGTGGTGATTCAGGCGCGTGTCGGCGAATAGATTGATCACGCTGCCGGCCGCGCCGGTTTTCGCATCGGCAGCGGCAAATACCAGGCGCGCGAGGCGCGCGTGCAGGATCGCGCCGGCGCACATTGCGCAGGGCTCCAGCGTTACGTACAGAGTGCAATCGTTGAGCCGGTAGTTGGCCAGCGCCTGTGCCGCGCAGCGCAGCGCAAGAATCTCGGCGTGAGCACAGGGATCGTTCGACAGGATTGGCTTGTTGAAACCGCGCCCGATCACCCCATTTTCCCTGACCAGAATGGCTCCGACCGGCACCTCGCCGGCGTCGCCCGCTTCGCGCGCCAGCGCCAGTGCGAGCCGCATATAAGTTTCATCGTCCAGCCGCGTTTCCGGCGCGGCGCGGTATAGCTGCATTGCCATTTTGTCGCCTCTTTTTTCTCGTGAATTACGACCCGATCTGCCCTGCGTCACTTGCTCGAGCGTCGGCCTTCCCGCGCACCTTCTCCCCCCGCGTTACTCCCATTCTATCGTTGCCGGCGGCTTGCCGGAAATATCGTAAACCACGCGATTGATGCCGCGCACTTCGTTGATGATTCGATTCGAAACTTTGGACAACAGCGGGTACGGCAATTCGGCCCATTGCGCCGTCATGAAATCCTGCGTCTGCACAGCGCGCAGCGCAATGACATATTCGTAAGTGCGGCCATCGCCCATGACGCCGACCGATTTGACCGGAAGGAATACAGCGAATGCCTGCGATGTCTTGTCATACCACCCAGATACCCGCAATTCCTCGATGAATATCGCGTCAGCCTGGCGCAATAGCCCGGCATATTCGATCCTGACTTCCCCGAGTATGCGGACGCCGAGCCCGGGGCCTGGAAACGGATGGCGATAAACCATATCGTGCGGCAAGCCCAGCGCTACGCCCAACTCGCGGACTTCATCCTTGAAGAGTTCGCGCAGCGGCTCGAGCAACTTGAGATGCAGGGTTTCCGGCAATCCGCCGACGTTGTGGTGCGATTTGATGGTATGCGCGTTCTTGTTGCGGGCGCCGGCGGATTCGATGACGTCGGGATAAATTGTTCCCTGCGCAAGCCATTTTGCATCTTTGATTTTGGCCGCTTCGCGCTGAAACACGGCGACGAATTCACGGCCGATGATCTTCCGCTTCTGTTCAGGATCGGCGATTCCGGCCAAGCATCCAAGGAACCCGGCGGCGGCATCGACGTGGACAACTTTGATGCCGATATGCTGCGTGAAGGTTTGCAGCACCTGTTCCGCCTCGTTCAGGCGCAGCAAGCCATTGTCAACGAACACGCAGGTGAGCTGCTCGCCGATCGCGCGATGCACAAGCGCCGCAGCGACCGCCGAATCGACGCCGCCGGACAGCCCGAGTATGACTTTGTCATGGCCCACTTCGGAGCGGATGCGGCCGATCGCGATTTCCGCGTAATCCGGCATGTTCCAGTCGCCTGCCAAGCCGCAGATATCGTGCACAAAGCGCGCGATGATCGCCCTGCCCTGCAGCGTATGCGTGACTTCGGGATGGAACTGCAAACCGTAGAAGCGCCGCGATTCGTCGGCCATGCCGGCGATTGGCGTCGCGGCATTGCTTGCGATCATCTTGAAGCCGGGCGGCAGTCCGTTGACCGAATCGCCATGGCTCATCCAGCCGTCGAGCAAGCCATATCCCTCGTCATTGGCGCGGTCCTGGATATCGCGCAGCAAAGCCGAATGGCCGCGCGCCCGTACTTCGGCATAACCGAACTCGCGCGCCCTGGCGCTCTCGACCGCGCCGCCCAATTGCGCGGCCATCGTCTGCATGCCATAACAAATGCCGAGCACCGGGACGCCGATTTCGAATACCGCGCCGGGCGCGCGTGGCTGATCGGTGATAACCGAAGCGGGGCCGCCCGACAACACGATGCCATTCGGTGCGAATTCGCGGACGAAAGCATCGCTGACGTCCCACGGGTGCAGTTCCGAATAAACTCCAGCCTCGCGGATGCGGCGCGCAATCACCTGGCTGTATTGCGAACCGAAATCGAGGATGAGGATTTTTTGCATGAAGGCAGGAGCCGGGGATCGGATTCCGGGGTCGAGGATCGGGTGCAGGTAATCCCTTTACCTCCCGGACCCCATCTCTGAATCCGGGTCCCCGCTTTACTCGATTCGATAGTTCGGCGCTTCCTTGGTGATTTGCACGTCGTGAACGTGCGATTCGCGTATGCCCGCGGTCGACACTTCGATGAACTCGGCGCGTTCGCGCATCTCATCGATGGTCGCGCAGCCCAGATAACCCATGCTGGAACGCAAACCGCCAATCAACTGGTGCATGACCGCCGCCACGCTGCCTTTATAAGGCACCCGGCCTTCGACGCCTTCAGGCACCAGTTTTTCGGCGCGATCGTCGTCGTCCTGGAAATAACGATCGCTCGAACCCTGTTGCATTGCTGCGACCGAGCCCATGCCACGATAAGTCTTGTACGAGCGGCCCTGAAACAGCTCGAGCTCGCCGGGCGCCTCTTCGGTACCGGCAAACAGGCCGCCCAGCATGACCGATGAAGCGCCCGCCGCGATCGCTTTCGCGATATCGCCGGAATAGCGGATACCGCCATCGGCAATTGCGGGTATTCCACTGCCCGCCAGCGCATCGCACACATTCTGAATCGCCGTGATCTGCGGAACACCAACGCCGGTGACGATGCGCGTCGTACAGATCGACCCCGGGCCTATTCCGATCTTGACGCCATCGACACCGTGATCGACCAAGGCTTTCGCGGCGGCCGCGGTTGCGATATTGCCGCCGACCACCTGCGTTTTCGGGTAGCGGGTTTTCACCCATTTGATGCGATCGAGCACACCTTGGGCATGGCCGTGCGCGGTATCGACAACGATGACATCCGCCCCCGCTTCGATCAGCGCTTCAACCCGCTCTTCCACGCCTTCGCCGGTGCCGATCGCTGCGCCGACCCGCAACTGGCCAAGCCCGTCCTTGCAGGCGTGCGGATGTTCGGTCGATTTGAGGATGTCCTTGACGGTAATGAGACCGCGTAATTCGAAACTGTCGTTGACCACCAGAACGCGTTCGAGACGATAACGGTGCATCAAGCCCAGCGCCTCTTCCCTGCTCGCCCCTTCCCGGACCGTGATCAGCTTTTCCCGCGGTGTCATGATGTTCATGATCGGCTGGTCGAGCCGGGTTTCGAACCTGAGGTCGCGATTGGTCACGATCCCGACCACCCGCTCACCGTCGACCACCGGCAAGCCCGAGATATTGTGCTGCTGCTTCAACTCCAGAACCTCGCGCACCGTCATCTGTTGCGAAATCACGATCGGATCTTTGACGACACCGCTTTCGAAACGCTTTACTTTCGCAACTTGAGAGGCTTGCGAAGCCGCGTTCATGTTTTTGTGGATTATGCCGATACCACCCTCCTGCGCCACGGCAATAGCAAGGCGGGCGTCTGTCACCGTATCCATGGCCGCCGAAACCAATGGAATATTCAAGACGATACTGCGGGTGAGCCTGGTTTCGAGCTTGACTTCGCGGGGGAGGACATTCGAATGCGCGGGGACGAGCAGCACATCGTCGAAAGTAAGGGCTTTCTTGACCGGCCTGATCATTACGCTCCCCGCAAACGTTGCATTATACGAGAGTTGACGCTGCCCGATAAGGCGACGCAGCGAGTCCTACAGGCGACTATGGGCATAGTAATTGCGGTATGTCATGCGAATATCCTAACGTTTAATCTCGACAATAAAGGCTGGTTCGCGTGTGAAATCGGCGCGAAGCCAAGCCCAGGAGCTTCTGATGAAAAAACTGTCCGCGGTTGTCATGCTTCTTACATTTTCATTGGCTTCCAGCGCCGAGCTTCACCGCTGGGTTGACGCTCAGGGGCGTGTTTACTACTCAGATCAGGCTCCGTCAGGATTCTTCAAGAATAAAAAAGTATTGCCTGTGCAACATGCCGCTGCCGCACCCGTCGCCGGGGGCGACAATGCACCCAAGACGCTGATCGATAAGGAACTGGAATTTCGCAAACGCCGCATTGAGGCCGCAGAGATGCGGATCAAACAGGAAAATGAGCGGGCCGCGGATAACGAATCCAGACAGAATTGCACGCTGGCCAGAAGCAATCTGAAAAACTTGCAGGAAGGCGGCCGGCTTGTGCGCTATGACGAGCGTGGCGAGCGCGTGTTCCTGACCGACCAGGAACGGGAAACGCGAGCCGAAGAAACGAAGAAAGCGGGGGAGCAATGGTGCGCACAGAAAAGCGTCCAAAAAAAATAAACGCGGTTTAATCTTCCCCTATCGAACTCCGCCAAGGCTCGATTCCGCCACGTCCCTTTAGCACGCTTTCCGCCGACACGGGTGAAGCATTCTTCGCATTTCTCCTTCGTCGCAGCGTTCGGCGACCAAATCTCCTTCACTTCCAAACGCGGATACGCTGGTCAGAACTTCGTCATTTGTCTTGAATACTCGACAGTTTCGCTGCTTTGGATCGTAAAATCCGGGGTCGAAAGAAGCTGCTGAAGCTAGCGCTTCAGGGACGAGCGAGCGCGGGATTGACGCTGATGCTTCGGATCGTTAATCAACGGGCGATAAATCTCAATCCTGTCGTGGTCGCGCAGCACGGTATCGCTGCGAACCGGCCTCCCGAATATGCCGATATCAGCTTTGGCGATTTCGGGATGTTGGCGCAATATCCCGCATTGCGCTATTGCCTGCGCGGCCGTCGTCCGGGCTTCCACCTGCATCGCTATCAGCGTCTGCGCATCCACCGTCGCGTAGACGATCTCGACGGTAATAAGAGCTTCATTTGGGCGCCGCATAAACTTGCTCGGCGCGTTTGACGAATGCATCGACAAACGTGTTTGCGATGTAATGAAATACCGGGCCAAACAGCTTTTCCAACAGGCGATTCGAAAACTCGTACTGCAGCCGAAACTCGATCTTGCACGCGCCCGCGGCAAGCTCGATGAAACGCCAATCACCGTCAAGGTGTTTGAACGGCCCGTTCAGCAGATTGATATCGATCCGGCGCGGCGGCTCTTTCGTATTCTCGGTGCTGAATTTCTGGCGAATGCCGTGATAGTCGATGGACAACGTTGCGCGTGTAATTTTTTCGTCTCGCGCTTCGACGCTGGCGCCGCCGCACCACGGTAAAAATTGCGGATAGCGCTCGACGTCCTCTACCAGCGCGTACATCTGCGCGGCGCTGTAATTGACGAGAACCGTCTTTTCTACGTATGCCATGCCGGATTTTCGAAATAGCTGCGCTGTGGCCGCGAAAGCAAGCTGATAATATACCGCGCTGGCAGCGTTCCTTTGCCGGATACTTCTCGATTCCCGCTTTCGATATGAGCATCGCGCAGAACAAAAAAGCGTTTCACGATTATTTCATCGAGGAAAAATATGAAGCCGGCGTCGCCCTGCAAGGCTGGGAAGTCAAGGCGATTCGCGCCGCGCGCGTGCAGTTGAAGGAAGCGTATGTCGTGATCCGCAATGCCGAGTTGAATCTGATCGGCTGCCACATCAGTCCGCTGACCAGCGCATCGACGCACGTCGATGCCGATCCGGTGCGGACGCGGAAATTGCTGCTGCACGCGGAAGAAATCAGCAAGCTGATAGGCAAGGTGGAGCGCGCCGGTTACACACTGGTGCCTCTCGATTTACATTACACGCGCGGCAGGATCAAGCTGGAAATCGGCCTCGCCAAGGGAAAGAAACAGCACGACAAACGCGAATCCGAAAAGGATCGCGACTGGCAGCGCGAGAGGCAGCGCTTGTTGCGTGCGAAGTGATGTTTGAGCGCGTGCCCGACCAATCATCCTCCGCCCTACGGAAACAAGTTTCGCGGGAAGATGGCGCGAGAAAGGTTCTCGTCCCAATAAAAAACCCGCTCGAGGCGGGATTTTTTATGATCGCAGCCTGCGTGTGGAAACGAATGCTAAGCGCGCCCGTAAATGTCACCGAAACGCACGATATCGTCTTCCTCAAGATACGGGCCGGTTTGAATTTCGATAATCTGCAGCGGCACTTTGCCCGGATTTTCGAGGCGGTGTCTGTGCGTTTTCGGAATATAGGTCGACTGGTTTTCCTCAAGGAAGAATTCGTTTTCGCCGTTGACGATACGCGCTGTGCCGGCGATCACTACCCAGTGCTCCGAGCGATGGTGATGCATCTGCATCGATAGCTTGGCGCCCGGATTCACCAGGATGCGCTTGGTCTTGTAGTACGGCCCTTCCTCGAGGATCGTGTAGCTGCCCCAAGGCCGGGTCACCGTCATGTGCGTCTCGGTCAGGGTCCGGCATTTTTCTTTGACCTTGGCAACCAGCGGTTTCAGTTCGGCGACTTGATCGCGCGGACACACCAGCGTCGCATCACGCGTTTGCACGACTGCAATATTCTCAAGTCCGAACGTCGCAAGATGGCCGTGCTCGCTCCAAAGCAGATTGTTGCGGCTGTCCACCGCCACCACTTCGCCGTGGGTCATGTTGCCGTCTTCGTCCTTGTCGCGATGCTGGTAGATCGCCTCCCAACTGCCGAGATCGTCCCAGCCCATATCGACAGGCACGACGGCGACCTTGTCGGCGTGTTCGAGCAATCCGTAATCGATCGACAGATTCGGCAACGACTGATACAGATCGAGCGGCGCTACCTTGCTGTCGTCGCTCGTCAGCGCTGCCAGCGCAGCATGCGTTTCCGGCTGAATGCGCTCGAGCATGGACAGGAAATGATCGGCGCGGAAGACGAACATGCCGCCGTTCCAATAATAGCCGCCTTCCTTCATGTAGGATTGCGCCGTGCTGAGATTCGGTTTCTCGACAAAGCGCGCAACGCGTTGCACCGATTCCGCACCCTGCAAAGCCAGGCTCTCCGCCGCCTGAATATAGCCAAAACCTGTTGCCGGTCCGGTCGGCCTCATGCCGAACAGCGCCAGATAGCCGGCTTCCGCGGCGCGCTCGGCTGCGGCCCATGCCCGCTGGAAAGAAGCCGGGTCGGATACCGCGTGGTCCGAAGAAAATACGCCGATCAGGGCGTCGGGCTGTTTTTTTGCAATTTTTGCTGTTGCCCAGGCAATCGCCGGCAGCGTATTTCGACCGACCGGCTCGGCCAGTACGCCATCGGCCAAATGCGGATGGATCGTATGCAACTGACCCATCACCTCGAAACGGTAATCGTTGTGCGTAACGGTTATTACGCGTGCCGGATCGACCATGTTGCCGACGCGGCGAATGGTATCCTGCATCAGCGTTTCCGCGCCGTTCAGGGCAAGCAGTTGTTTCGGCATCGACGAGCGCGACAACGGCCACAACCTGGTTCCGGAGCCGCCGGCAAGAATGACGGCATAGCGGCGTTGTCCGGCTTGTGACATTTCATCGATCTGGAACTGGGCGACAGGGGAATTCATGTGATGAGCCTCACGACGGTGATTATTCGGTCAATTTTAGCAAGATTGGGGCCCGCAGTGGTTTGCGCGATAGTTTGCGCGCCGCTCAGCGGATATCCAGACCAACATGAATAGTCCGATTCTGCCGGATGCGGCTGGTTCCCGGCGAGCCGAAACGCCGTCGCTCGGCGCTCAGCCAGAAAGTGAAAATCACCGGAGCGCCGGCGCGAGCGTTGCCGATCTGTGCTGGCCCGAAATCGAGCAGTGCATTCAGCGCGGCGCCGTGGCCGTCCTGCCGGCCGGCGCGGCAGCCAAGGAGCACGGCCGGCACTTGCCGATGGCAACCGACTATCGGCAGGCTGAATGGCTGGCAGCGCGCTTGATCGAAACGCACCAAGTACTGATCTGGCCCACCATAAGCTACGGCTATTACCCGGCATTCACCGATTTCCCGGGCAGTTGTTCGCTGAGCGAAGCGACTTTCAGCAAGCTGCTAACGGACGTCATCGACGACATCATTGCGGCGGGCACCGGCAAACTCCTGATTCTGAATACCGGCATCAGCACGATTCCAGCGCTGGAGCGCTGCGCTGTCGCGGCCGGAACAAAAGTGCCGGTACGCGTCGCCAACGTTTACCGCGGCGCCCGCTACCTCGAAGTCGAGCAGGCTGTCAGCGAACAGCAGCGGGGCGGACACGCCGATGAAGCGGAAACTTCCATCATGCTCGCGATCTCACCCGACGACGTAGCGCTCGACAAAGCCCGCCGCTGGACGCCAGCGACAATGGGCGCGGGTAAACTGGTTCGCGGCGCTCCTGCGCATCCGAACTACGCGCCCGATGGCGTCTTTGGCGATCCCACCCTCGCGACCAGAGAAAAAGGCGAGCAGTTGCTGGCCGCCATGCTCGCCGATTTGCACGCCTTGCTCGCTGAACTGAATCAGACGACCTGAATGTTTTCTCGAAGGCGCTAGCGCCCGGAACAAATTCGCAAGCCGCCCGCTCTGGATTAATCCGTTACACCGGCACCTTATCCTCGTGCCTGAACGTCATGCGGCGACCATCGAAGTCGACCAGAATACTGTCCTTTGCACCGAACCGGCCCTCGAGTATTTCCTTGGACAACGGATTTTCGATCTGCGTCTGAATGGCGCGCTTGAGCGGACGCGCGCCATAAACCGGGTCGAATCCGGCGGTGGCGATTTCAGCTAATGCCGTGCCAGTCACTTCCAGCTTCATTTCCATCCGCGCGAGTCGCCGCTCGAGGTAGCCCAACTGGATCCTGGCGATACCCTCGATCTGCTTCTCGTCGAGCGAGTGGAACACGACAATCTCATCGATGCGGTTGACGAATTCCGGCCGGAACCAGGCTTTGACCTCGGCCAGCACCGCGAGCTTGATCACGCCGTAGTCGTCGCCCGCCATTGCCTGGATATTCTGCGAACCGAGATTGGACGTCATCACGATGACCGTGTTTTTGAAATCGACCGTGCGCCCCTGGCCATCGGTCATGCGGCCGTCGTCGAGCACCTGTAGCAGTACGTTGAACACGTCGTGGTGCGCTTTCTCGACTTCGTCGAGTAGAATCACCGAGTAAGGTTTCCGCCGCACGGCTTCGGTCAGATAGCCGCCTTCTTCGTAGCCGACATAACCGGGCGGCGCGCCGATCAGCCGCGCGACCGAATGCCTCTCCATGAATTCCGACATGTCGATGCGGATCAGATGATCTTCCGAATCGAACAGGAACGCCGCGAGCGCCTTGCACAGCTCGGTCTTGCCGACGCCGGTCGGGCCCAAAAATAAAAACGAGCCATAAGGACGATTCGGATCACCCAAACCGGCGCGCGAACGCCGAATCGCATCCGACACGAGCTTCACCGCTTCATCCTGACCGACCACTCGCTCGTGCAGCTTCGCTTCCATCTGCAACAGCTTGTCGCGTTCACCCTGCATCATTTTGGACACGGGAATACCGGTTGCGCGCGACACTACTTCGGCAATCTCCTCTGCGCCGACCTGGGTGCGCAGAAGCTTGTGCCGCGCTTGGCCACCACCCTTGCCATCCGCCGGCGCCAAGTCGGCCTGCTTGAGTTGCGCCTCAAGTTGCGGAATGCGCCCGTACTGGATCTCGGCGACTTTCCGCCAGTCGCCGGTGCGACTTAAGGCCTCGACTTCGCTGCGGGCCTTATCGAGCGCTTCCTTGATGTGCTGCGATCCCTGCACCTGGGCTTTTTCGCTTTTCCAGATTTCGTCGAGATCGGCGTATTCGCGCTCCAACTTGGCGATTTCGTCTTCAATCAGCCCGAGCCGTCTTTTCGACGCTTCGTCCTTTTCCTTGCGCACCGCTTCGCGCTCGATCTTGAGCTGGATCATGCGCCGCTCGAGCTTGTCCATCTCCTCAGGCTTCGAATCGATTTCCATCTTGATGCGCGCCGCCGCCTCGTCGATCAGATCGATTGCCTTGTCGGGCAAAAAGCGGTCGGTGATGTAGCGATACGAAAGTTCGGCAGCCGCAACAATCGCCGGATCCGTGATGTCAACACCGTGGTGCAGTTCATACTTTTCCTGCAGGCCGCGCAGAATCGCTATCGTGTCTTCGACGCTCGGTTCGCCGACCAGCACCTTCTGAAAACGCCGCTCGAGCGCCGCGTCTTTTTCGATGTATTTGCGATATTCGTTGAGCGTGGTTGCGCCGACGCAATGCAGTTCGCCGCGGGCCAACGCCGGCTTCAGCATGTTGCCGGCGTCGATCGCGCCTTCGGCCTTGCCGGCGCCGACCATTGTATGCAGCTCATCGATGAAAACGATGACGCGGCCTTCCTCCTGCTGCAATTCCTTGAGCACTGCTTTGAGCCGTTCCTCGAATTCCCCGCGATATTTCGCGCCGGCCAGCAACAGCGCGATATCGAGCGCGAGCACGCGCTTGTTCTTCAGCGTCTCCGGCGTCTCGCCATTGACGATGCGTTGCGCCAGGCCCTCGACGATCGCCGTCTTGCCGACGCCGGGTTCGCCGATCAGCACCGGGTTGTTTTTCGTGCGCCGCTGCAGGACCTGGATGGTGCGGCGGATTTCATCGTCGCGGCCGATCACCGGATCGAGCTTGCCGGCGCGCGCGCGCTCAGTCAGGTCGATCGTGTATTTTTTCAGTGCTTCGCGGCTGCCTTCGGCATCCTGATTCGCGACGTTCTCGCCGCCGCGAACGGCGTCGATCGCCGCTTCGAGTTGCGCCGATTTCACGCCGTGCTGTTTCAGCAGCCGGCCGATTTCGCCCTTGTCCGCGGCGGCGGCAAGCAGGAAAAGTTCGGAAGCGATGAACTGGTCGCTGCGCTTCTGTGCTTCCTTGTCGGTCACGTTGAGCACATTGTTCAGGTCGCGCGACATGTTGATTTCGCCGCCCTGGCCCTCGACTTTGGGGAGCCGCTCAATGCTTTGCTTGAGCGTCGTGCGCAACGGCTGCGGATTGACGCCGGCGCGACTCAATAACGAAGCGGTGCCGGCATCGTCCTGCTGCAGCATCGCGTAAAGCAGATGCTGTGGCTCGATGTACGGATTATCGTGGCCGACGGCCAGGCTCTGGGCGTCGGACAGCGCTTGCTGGAATTTGGTCGTCAGTTTGTCAAAACGCATGGTTTTTCCTTTGGGAGATACCTCCAAGATGGGGGCCGGGGCGTGGGTTTCAATGCTTGTAACCGTGCCAGCTCGTTTGCCGCAAGCGCCAGCGTCACAAGCAGGAAGACGATAGCGGGTTCAACTCGTCAGTGATGTTCTACCTGCCGCCAAACCACAGTTATTGACGCAGCGCGCAGGGTCATCTGGCGCCCGCTATCAGGTTTATGTCTCACAACCTCCTAACGGGATGTGGAATGCGATTTGCGGGAAGCTCTCCTCTGGACTTCGGAATACCCCAAAAAAGGACATATGGCTTTCCTGAATACGCGTTACCAGGCGTTGCAATTGCGCCCCAGGATTCTGGCGTTCGTCTTTCTCGCGATTGCGATCTCTTATCTGGCGTGGCGCCCGACCATTTTCAATTACGATGCGCTGATTTTGTCTAGCGTACTCTACCTGGCGGAGATTTTTGGCTGCACTATTCTGCTGCTACACCTTTTCTTGAGCTGGCGTCTGGCGCGCCGCAAGCGCCGCCGCCCGGCCAACGGGCTGACTGTCGACGTGTTTATCGCTGCACACGATCAGCCGATCAGCATCGTGCGGCGCACCTTGCTTGCGGCGCAGAACGTGCATTACACGCATCAGGTCTGGCTGCTCGATCACGGCAATCGCGGCGCCTTGAAGCAACTCGCCGCCGAGCTCTCGTGCCATTACCTGTCGAGCAATTCGCAGGACTGGAAGAAAGCCGATTTTCTGAATCACGCGCTCGCCAGCAGTCACGGTGATTTCCTGGCGGTCTTCGAAGCCGATCACGCGCCCAAGCATGATTTCCTCTCGCACACGTTAGGCTATTTCAAGGACGACGCAGTCGCCTTTGTACAGACGCCGCTCGATTTCTACAATCTCGATCCACTGAAGCCGCACTGGAAGCGCGAAAACCGCATCGTCTGGACAGAGCATTCGCTGTTTTATCGCGTGGTGCAACCGGGCAAGGATTATCACAACGCGGCACTGTTCTGCGGCAGCGCCGCCGTGCTGCGCCGCGATGCGCTGAATGCGATCGGCGGCTTTGCCACCGGCTCGGGAGCCTGTGATCTGCACACCTCGCTGAAGCTGCACAAGCAGGGATTCAAGTCGGTTTATCACCCCGAGCCGCTGGCCTTCAGCCTGACCCCGGCGCATCTCGCGCAACTGATCTGGCGCAAAACGGATTGGGGACGCGGGGCGCTGCAGGTCTGGCGCAGCGAAGGTCTGCTGCTCGGACCGCGGCTGACCCTGGCCCAGCGTTTCAACTACCTGGCAACGCTGATCGGCGTACTGGATGGCTGGCAAAAAGCGTTGTTATACGCGCTGCCGGCAGTTATTTTGGCCACGGGCACTATGCCGGTCGCCCACCTTGCGCCCGAATCTGCCTTGTTCATCGCTGCCTATTATCTGCTCGGCGCCTGGCTGTATGAGGAAACCAGCCGCGGCTACGGCCGGCCGCTGCTCGTCCTGCAATGGAATATGGCGCGCTTCGCCGTTTCGCTGGCCGCGATCGTCGGCGCCTTCAGCAAAAAAGTCAGGCCGGCGAGCGTTAAACGATCGGAAGCCGCGGCCAAATACAAAGTCCACCTGCTGCCGCAGCTTTTGATCCTGATCGCAAACCTAACCACCTGCGGGGTTGCCGCAGCGATCGCACTCGCGCTTGGCAAAGCGGCGCCCAACGAAATCCTCGCGTTATTGGCCTGGGCCGGCTGCAACGCGCTGCTGGCCGCGACTGTCATCCTCTTCATAGGGCAGCGCGCGCGCGACAACCGCGACGACACGCGGCTTTTGATGCCGCTTCCGGCCAAGGTCAAGGCGCCGGAATTCGACTATGTGTATGGCACGATCGACGAAATCTCCTGCGCCGGATTCAGTTTTTACGGCCAGTTGCCGCAACCTGAAGCCGGAACGCGCCTCGAAGGGGAAATTTACCTGCCTTCCGGTCCGGTCAAATTCAACGCCAGCGTCAAGTCGCTGATTCATCGCACGCGCGGCGATAAAACCTACGTGAAGGCTATCGGTTGCAGCTTCAACTGGGCCGATCCGCGCGAACAGGACAAGCTCAGCCTGTTCCTGTATGGATCGAGTTTGCAGCGCCGGCTGCACAGTTTGCGCGAAAAAATCCGTACACCGCTCGATGGCTTGACCGGCATCTTCACCGGCGACAAGGATGAACTCGATTACGATCCGGCACGCTGGGCGACGATCGTATATCACGTCAAGGCCGAAGGCGCCGGCGAAGCCAGCACCGGCCTGATTTCGGCTGCGCAAGGCGAGGACGGCTCGCGCCGCCTGCTGTCGTACAAGCCGCTCGACGAGAACGCCAAACTCGAAGTTCGCGTCGTTACCCGTTCGCGCGGCTTGCGCATTGGCGGCGTCGTTCAGTTCGTCGAACGCATCGACAGCCCGATGGCGCCGGTTTATCTCTACCGCTTCATTCCGGTCAAGACTGCGTTCACGTCGACGCGTTTCCAGGTCACGCAGCGGGTTGGCGCGTCTACCATCGGGGCTTGAAGTTCGCGCAGCGAACGGGCACGTCGCTGTTGCTTGATCGTGTTGAAGGAAAGAGGCGAGGAGCGACGCCAACGGCCGGGCGTACCCGGCGCCCGGCAAAAGCGCAGTAGAACGACCCAGCCCGATTCTCGGGGTGAAACTTTGCCGGTTCTGTGAAACAATCAAGCCTGATGCAGCCGCGGCAAGGACGATAGCCATCAAAATGTGGCTGCACCGCGCTGGTTCACCGAAAATGATTGTGCCTGCTGCTGCAAAAACATCCCATTCCCCGGAAGCCTCGAACCAAACGCATGGATTTCGATCCGCTGCTGCTGTCGCGAATTCAGTTCGCTTTCGTCGTCTCATTCCACATCCTGTTTCCGGCGTTCACGATCGGCCTTGCCAACTACTTGGCCATGCTCGAAGCCTTGTGGCTCAAGACCGGCAAGGAAAAATACCGCGAGCTGTTTCGCTTCTGGGTGAAGATATTCGCGGTGTCGTTCGCGATGGGTGTGGTTTCAGGCATCGTCATGAGTTTTCAGTTCGGGACAAACTGGAGCCGCTTCTCGGCCGCCACCGGAAATATTCTCGGACCGCTGATGAGCTACGAGGTGCTGACCGCTTTTTTTCTGGAAGCAGGCTTCCTCGGCATCATGCTGTTCGGCTGGGAGCGGGTCGGCAAAGGACTGCACTTCTTCGCCACGCTGATGGTTGCGATCGGCACGCTGTTTTCGACGTTCTGGATTTTGTCGGCGAATAGCTGGATGCACACGCCCGTCGGCTACATTCTTCGGGATGGCGTTTTCTACGCCGACGACTGGCTCGCGATCGTTTTCAACCCGTCGTTTCCGTATCGGCTGGTGCACATGACGCTGGCTGCGTTTTTGACGACAGCGTTCGTCGTCGCCGGCGTAGCCGCGTGGCATCTGCGCCGCAATCAATCGTCTGAACACGCGAAGACGATGTTCGCGATGGCTCTCGGCTTCATCGCCGTCATCGCGCCACTGCAAATCCTCGCCGGCGATTTGCACGGGCTGAACACGGGCGAGCATCAACCCGCGAAACTGGCGGCCATGGAGGCGCATTGGGACAGCGATGACGTCCCGGTGCCGTTCGTGCTGTTCGCGCTTCCCGATCAGGAGCAGGAAAGAAACCGTTTCGAACTTGCCATTCCCTACGCCGGCAGCCTTGTGCTCACGCATGAACTCGACGGCGCCGTGCCCGGCCTGAAAGACTTTCCGAAAGACGAGCGGCCTCCGGTGGCGATCGTGTTCTGGGCTTTCCGGATCATGCTCGCGATCGGATTTCTGATGCTGTTCATCGGCTTCTACGGGCTTTTCCTGTATCGCCGCAAGCGGCTGTACGACACGCGCTGGTTCCTGAAGCTATGCACGCTGACGACGCCGATCGGGTTCATCGCCGTAATCAGCGGCTGGATAACGGCCGAGGTCGGACGGCAGCCGTTCGTCGTGTATGGGTTGATGCGCACGGCCGATGCCTACTCGCCTGTTCCAGGCGGCAGCGTTGCCGCCTCGCTGGCCGGTTTTTTCGTTGTTTACGCGATCATCTTCGGGGCAGGCATTTATTACCTGGTCAAGCTGGTGCGGCGCGGCGTTGAAGGGCAGGCGCCGCAAGCGGCGGGGCCGCACAAGCGCCCGGCACGGCCAATGTCGCTGCCCGACGAACCTTTTGATTCAGGGAGCTAGGCATGCTCGAGCAAGCTCTGCCGCTGATCTGGTACTGGATCATCGGCTTCGGCATTTTCATGTATGTGCTGCTCGATGGCTTCGTGCTCGGCATCGGCATCCTGTTCCCGACCGTGCCGCACGAGCACGACCGCGACGTGATGATGAACACAGTGGCGCCGATCTGGGACGGCAACGAAACCTGGCTGGTGCTGGGCGGCGCCGCGTTGTTCGCCGCGTTTCCAGTCGCCTACGCAGTCATCCTGCCGGCACTCTACCTGCCGTTGCTCGGTATGCTGATGGCATTGATATTCCGCGGGGTCGCTTTCGAATTCCGTTTCAAATCGGGCAGCAAGCGTTACTTGTGGAATATCGCGTTCTTCGGCGGCTCGCTGGTCGCGACGTTCTGGCAGGGTGTTGCGCTCGGCGCATTTGTGCAGGGTTTCGAGGTCGTCGATCGCCAGTACGGCGGCGGCAGTTTCGACTGGCTGACGCCATTCGCGTTATTTACCGGTCTGGCGTTGATCGCGGGCTATGCGCTGCTCGGCGCGACTTGGCTGATCATGAAAGCCGAGGGCGAATTACAGGATCGCGCGTATCGTTACGCGCTGCTGCTGCTGTATGCCGTGCTGGCCGGCCTCGTCGTCATCAGCATCTGGGTGCCGTTTCTCGACCCCAAAATCGCGGAACGCTGGTTTAGCTGGCCGAATATGGCGTTATTCGCGCCGGCGCCTCTGTTCACCGCGGTCGCCGCGTTTACGCTGTGGAATAGCGTCCGCAAGCGCCATACGTATTCGCCGTTTATTCTGGCGATGGCGCTTTTCCTGCTCGGCTATGCCGGGCTCGGCATCAGCATTTGGCCCAATATCGTTCCGCCCGACATCACGATCTGGGAGGGCGCCTCGCCGCCTGAAAGCCAGATGTTTCTGCTGGTCGGGATCGTGTTTCTGTTTCCGGTCATCCTCGGTTACACGGCTTATTCGTACTGGATTTTCCGCGGCAAGGTCACGCGCGAAACCGGATACCATCATTGATGGCGCCGTCATGATTCTCGAAACGCGACCTTCAACCCGCCAGGCCCGCTATCGATTCGGACAAGACAGAAACCGAACTTATGCTGAACGACCCCCAGATCATCTCGATCGCGCACGTGATTCAGCTTGCGGTCACGCCGGTTTTCCTGCTGACAGGCATAGGCGCGATCCTGTCGGTGTTGACTAGCCGGCTGGCGCGCATCGTCGATCGCGGGCGGGAACTCGAAGGTTTGTTTGCTTCGGCAGACAGCGGCGAAAGCGCGTGTGCCGCCGCCGATCTCATTATATTGTCGCGCCGCGCCAAGCTGATCAACCGTGCGATCAGCCTGTGTACGACGTGCGCCTTGTTGATCTGCTCGGTCATTGTCGTTCTCTTCGTTGGCGCTTTTATCAGCCCAGATATTTCGATACCGATCGCGCTGTTGTTCGTCGCCGCGATGACGCTGCTGATCCTGGCGTTGATCGTTTTCCTGAGCGAGATTCGTCTCGCGACCGCGTCGCTGCGATTCGGCGGGCTGCGGTGACAGCGCTGCCGCCGCTGCACGCGGCGCTCTTACCGCCGTCCGCTCTCTCATCGCTTTACAACTCTTAATAACCCAAAAGGATTGCTATGTCCGAACGTATAATTTTTCGCGCCGGCGAGGCCACCGTGTTTGCAAAGCCGGGCCAGTTTACGGACGCCATGCCGGAGATCCTGATCGGCGATGTCGACGGCCCGGTCGGCCAGGCATTCGCCAACATGATGGGGCAGACCGCTGGACATACGCGCATGTTCGCGATACGCGCCTGCAACCAGTTGGTGCGTCCGGCGACCATCATGGTGCCCAAGGTCACGATCAAGAACAGCGCGACAGTCGAACTGTTCGGCGGCATCGTGCAATCGGCGACGGCCGACGGCGTACTCGATTGCGTCATCGAAAATATTCTGCCGCGCGATCAGGTCAACAACTTGTGCATCATCAGCCTGGTCTGGATCGACCCGCAATGCGTAACCGACAAGAATATCGATAAGAATGATTTGTACCGCACCAATTACGAGGCGACCAAACTCGCGATCAGTCGCGCCATGAAAAATGAGCCGTCGCTCGACGAACTGATCGCGAACCGCAAGAAAATCAAGCACGACATGTTCGATCCAGACGCGCGTAAGATTCGGACTTGTGGTTCTTCCTCTCTCTCGAAAAACGGGCTCCACAGAGTGGAAAAGTCGCACCGGAAAACGCAGCATGGTAAAGCGCCATGACCATCAAAGCCCTTGTCTTCGACGCCTACGGCACGCTGTTCGATGTGCACTCGGTCATCGCGCTTGCCGAAAGAATCTTTCCCGGTCAGGGCCAGGCGCTCAGCCAGTTGTGGCGCGCGAAGCAGCTCGAATACACATGGTTGCGCAGCCTGCTGCAGCGTTACGAAAATTTCGAGACCGTCACACGCGACGCGCTCGCCCATTCGTGCGACGCGCTCAAGCTCAACATTGCGCCGGCCGAATTGCAAAAACTGACCGATGCCTATTTGCACCTGGCGCCTTATCCCGAAGCCCGCGGGGCGCTGCAATCGCTATCCGCGCACAGGCTCGTTATCCTGTCGAACGGCTGCCCGGCGATGCTGAATCCGCTCGTACAAAACGCCGGTTTCAGCGAATTTTTCGATTATGTGCTGAGCGTCGATAAGCTGAAGATATACAAACCGGACCCGCGCGTTTATCGCATGGCCGCCGATACGCTGGGCCTTGCGCCCACTGATATCGGCTTCGTATCGTCGAACTTCTGGGACGTATCCGGCGCCGGTCATTTCGGCTTCCGGTCGTTCTGGATCAATCGCAGCGGCGCGATTGCCGACGCGCTTGGTTATCGGCCGGCCGCAATCCTTGCTGCGCTCACCGAATTGCCCGCGCATTGCTGATGGACCTCGCCGCGGAAATCCCGCGCAACGTCAGCGCGGCGCTCGATGAAGACATCGGCGGCGGCGATCTGACCGCGGCGCTGATTCCGCAATCCTATCGCGCGCACGCCAAACTGATTTGCCGGACGAGCGCGGTATTGTGCGGAACCGCGTGGTTCGAAGCCTGCTTCCGGACACTCGATGCCGATGCGCGGATCGCATGGAGCGCGTGTGATGGCGCGAAGATCGATCCGAGCCAGCCGCTTTGCCGCGTCGATGGTAACGCGCGCGCAGTGCTGACCGCCGAGCGCCCAGCGCTGAACTTCCTGCAAACGCTGTCGGCGACAGCGACTGCAACGCGGCGCTTTGTCGATGCGGTTCACGGCACGCGGGCGAAAATCATGGACACGCGCAAAACCCTGCCTGGTCTGCGCGCCGCGCAAAAATATGCGGTGAAAACCGGGGGCGGTGAAAATCAGCGCATGGGACTTTACGATGGCGTACTGATCAAGGAAAACCATATCGCGCTGGCCGGCGGTGTCGGCGCGGCTTTGTTGCAAGCCAGGGCAAATGCGAAACACGTGCCGGTACAGGTCGAAGTCGAAACGCTGATACAGCTCGAAGAAGCGCTGCGCGCCGGCGCAACGCTCGTGCTGCTCGATAACTTCAGCCTGGACGACCTGCGCGCGGCAGTGCGCGCCAATCATGGGCGGGCCGAGCTCGAAGCCTCGGGCGGCCTCACGATCGCCAATGTCCGCGAGGTTGCCGAAACCGGCGTCGACCGCATCTCGATCGGCAGCTTGACCAAAGATATCGCCGCCGTCGATCTGTCATTTCTGGTCGATATGAAACGCCCTGGATCGGCCTGATTCCCCGCCGTCGCGTCAACCGCGCACGCGGGATCCAGAACCTGCTTGTTCTGCCCGCGCACGCGGGAATCCAGAGTTCTCTCAACTATATGATTCTGCATGTCTTTGATT
>JACDAM010000272.1 GCA_013695435.1 Burkholderiales bacterium
AGCCTGGTGATCGGGCAGGACTGGCCGCCCGGAAAAGCGGGCGATGTCCGCGTTGTGCTGTTCGTGCGGCTGCGCGATGGCCTGACACTCGACGAGGCGCTGGCCGAACGCATCAAGCAGCGCATACGCAGCCAGACGACGCCCCGGCATGTTCCGGCCAAAGTGATCCAGGTCGCCGACATTCCGCGCACGAAAAGCGGCAAAATCGTCGAACTCGCCGTGCGCAACGTCGTGCACGGGCTGCCTGTGAAAAACCGCGACGCGCTGGCGAATCCGGAAGCGCTCGCACTCTACGCCGACATTCTGGCGCTGCAGGTTTAATCGCAACGACAACGGCTTGGTGGCTTTCGTTAAGGTTGCGCATAAGCTGACAATCTGTTCTAATCCGCTTGCTTATTCCTTGCGTTATATGGATTTAAGTATTTTTCTTAATGCAGATTGGAGAAAACCATGTCCAGCTCCCCCCAAAGCAAAACCAACCCCTTACTCATCATCGCGGCGATCTCGGTCATCGTGTTCAGCGGCATCGGCATCGCCGTGATGACCGGCGTCATTCCCGACTCGTTCTCGAAAAACACGCAAAGCGATGCGATCCATTTGAGTGAAGCAAAACCGGAGGCAAAGATCGCCATCCCGGCCGAGATCAAGTCAAATGTTCAATCCGCGCCGGTTGCCGAGAAGCCGATCACCGGCATGGTCGGCGAACCAAGGCCAGCCGCGACCATTGCGAAAAAGAAACCGGCGCCGAGCCCGGCGAGATCGAGCCAGAAAGTTGCGAATGACAGAGTCGCCATGAACGATGTCGCGCCCGCCACGGTTTGCAGCGACTGCGGCGTCGTCAGCTCGGTTGATGTGATTCAGGAAGCCGGCGAAGGCTCGGGTTTGGGCGCCGTAGCGGGAGCGGTTGGAGGCGGCTTGCTGGGTAATCAGATCGGTGGCGGCAGCGGTAAAAAAATAGCCACCGTAGCCGGCATTCTCGGCGGCGGCCTTGCCGGACATCAGATCGAAAAACAGGTCAAGAAAACGATGCGCTACGATATCCTTGTGAAAATGGAAACCGGCGGCTACCGCACGTTCACCGAAGCAACCGACCCCGGCCTGGCCGCGGGCGATAAAGTAAGGCTTCAAGGAGCCGGGATCGTCAAGGAATAGGCATCCGCAGACCCAAGCCTCATCCCCGGGGCGGCCCAGTCATCGACTGGCCCGCCCCGTTCTTTTTCAGAGCCGAATACTTTACGCCTAGCGTAGCAAGCACTAACCGCCTACCAGAACTTCCACCAGCTTTTGTCGCCCTTGCCGCTATCGGGAAAGTTTTGCCGTAGCACGCGGGCCGTGTCATCGCGCAAATTTGCCATGCCGATCACATCGTAGGATTTCACCATGATCTGCAGGGCTTCCAGGCGCGCTGGCGCTTGCGGATAGGTCGTCAGCACGTACTGCGCGCGATTGATGGCGGCGATGTGTGCGCCGCGCTTGACGTAATAGCGGGCGACGTGAACTTCGTGCGTGGCAAGTGCATTGGTCAGGTAGAGCATGCGCGCTGTCGCATCGGCCGCGTAACGGCTTTGCGGATAACGCGTAGTCAACTCCTTGAACGCGTCGAACGATTCGCGCGCGGCTTTCGGATCGCGCTCGGTCAGGTCCTGGCCGCCGACGGCTGCGAAAAAGCCGGCTTCTTCGTTGAAACTGGTCAGCCCTTTCAGGTAATACGCGTAATCGACATTCGGATGATTCGGATGCAGCTTGATGAAGCGGTCGGCGGCTGCAATCGCGGAGGCCGGATCGTCGTCCTTGTAATAGGCGTAAGCGATTTCGAGCTGCGATTGCTGGGCGTAGCGGCCATACGGGTAACGCGACTCCAGCGTTTCGAATAGCTGAACGGCGCGTGGATAGTTGCCGTCTTCCAGCTCCTCTTTCGCCTCCGAATAGAAGCGCGATGCCGACCAGTTTTTAGTCTCGTCGATCTTGTCGGGGAGCAGGCCGCAGGCGCTGATCAAGAGCGCCGCAATTACCGATAAACTACGTCTCATGGCAGGTCTTCTGAATCAAAAAATGAATTATAGCGCACACCCCAGGCAGCCTTTAACGAGCGAATCAATGTCACCACCGGGGGAGATTCAATTGAGGGCCTGTTCACACATAAATCATGCCCCGTGCTTTGGTCTCGCGGGATGCGATGCGAGGCGGACGGCGCGCCGCAGGGCCATTCCCTGCAAGCGGCGGCCAACGTGGCAGCGCGCCCGCCAGACCCAAGCCCTACGGGTTGCCCCCAAACCGGGCGCTCACTTTGTCGCGCGATCATCCCGGTTTGGGGGCAACGCGGGGCATGATTTATGTGTGAACAGGCCCTAGTTGTGCCGGATAGTTGCGCAGGATTGCGTCTGGACCAGACGCTCGCGCGTCTGTTGCCGCAACATTCGCGCAGCCGTTTGCAGGGCTGGATTCAGGAAGGCCGCGTGCTGCTCGACGGCGCGCCGGCCACGGTAAAACAAAAAATTCGCGGCGGCGAAACCTTGCTCGTGCACCCGGCCGCCGAGCGCGCCGAACTGGCGCATCGCCCCGAAAACATCGCGCTCGACATCGTTCACGAAGACGAGTCTCTGATCATCGTCAACAAACCAGCTGGCCTGGTCGTTCACCCCGGCAGCGGCAACTGGAGCGGGACGCTGTTGAACGCCTTGCTCAGGCATGCGCCGCAACTTGGCCTGCTGCCGCGCGCCGGCATCGTGCATAGGCTCGACAAAGATACCAGCGGTCTCATCGCGATCGCCAAAACCGAAGTTGCCCAGACCAGCCTCGTCCGTCAGTTGCAGGCGCGCAGTGTCAGCCGCGATTATCTCGCGATCGTATGCGGCCACCCCGCGCGCTCGGGCAAGGTTGAAGCGCCTGTCGGCCGCCATCCGATGCAGCGAATCAAAATGGCGATCGTTGCTTCCGGCAAACCGGCGGTCACCTATTACCGCACCCTCGAGCAATTCCTCGAATGCGCGCTCGTGGAATGCACGCTCGAAACCGGACGCACCCATCAGATTCGCGTGCACCTGCAATCGATCGGACATCCAGTGATCGGCGATCCCGTCTATTTCGGCAAGCGTTCGGCATCGCCGGCGATTGGCAAATTCCCCCGCCAGGCGCTGCACGCGACCGCCCTTGCGCTGGATCACCCAGCGACCGGAAAAAGGGTCGGCTGGCGGATCAACCTGCCTGAAGATATGCACGACTTGCTCGCGGCCTTGCGTAACGGCGACAGCCCATCGCCGTCATGACGCTTGCGGATTGCATCATCCCTGACTGGCCGGCGCCGCGGAATGTGCGGGCATTGATCACGACGCGCAGCGGCGGCGTCAGCGCAGGCCCCTATCGCAGCTTCAACCTCGGCGATCAGGTCGACGATCAACCGCAAGCCGTCGCGGAAAATCGCAGGCGGCTGCGCTGTCATCTGCCGGCGGATCCGTTGTGGCTGAGCCAGCGACACGAAACGGTGGTTGCCGATGCCGGCGCGGCATCGCCAGCGCGAAACAGTTTACGAACCGCAGGAACAGGGGGCGAGCGCAGTGGCGATTGGGTGCGGCCTTTCGCTGATGCCGGCGTTGCGCATCGCACGAATGCGGTTTGCGCGGTATTGACCGCGGACTGCCTGCCTGTCCTGTTGTGCGATCGTGCAGGCAGTTGCGTCGCCGTCGCTCACGCCGGCTGGCGCGGGCTCGCGGCCGGTATCATCGAGGAAACCGTGCGGGCGATGCGGGTTCAACCTTCCACGCTGATCGCCTGGCTCGGCCCGGCGATCGGCCCGCGCAAGTTTGAAGTCGGCGATGATGTGTTGCGCGCTTTCACCTTGCCCAACGCAGCGGCGAAATCGGCCTTCATTGCTCTGCGCGAGAGCAAATGGCTCGCTGACATTTACGCGCTCGCTCGCATGCGCCTCATTGCGTGCGGCGTTACAGCGATTTACGGCGGCGAGTATTGCACGGTCAGCGATGACCGCTTCTTCTCCCACCGGCGCGACAAAATCACCGGCCGCTTCGCTTCGCTGATCTGGCTGGCCAACTAGGACGTCGCTGTCTTTCCCGCGGAAGCGGAATCCAGAAGGCCTCGTAACCAGGATACCCGCGAGCTCTGGATTCCCGCTTCCGCGGGAACGGCAATTTAATCAGAGATTCCCTTTACCGAACGTTGATCGCCGCGGCATGCCGTATGCATATCCGCGTATAATCCGGCTTTTTCCGCAAAGCGCTTCATGCCCGCACTGTACTGGATAGTCGCCGCCACGCTCATCGGCGGGTTGTTGAGCGTTGCGGCGGCGGCGGCTTTCGCGTTTCGGGCGAGCCCGGCGCGCGTCGCGATGCTCGTCAGCTTTGCGGTTGGCGCGCTGCTCGGCGTGGCGTTCCTGGAAATCCTGCCGCATGCGTTCGAGCTTTCCGGTGATATCGAAAGAACCGCGACGACGGTGCTGGCCGGCATCCTGCTATTTTTTGTGCTCGAAAAGCTCGTGCTATGGCGGCATTGTCATCACGAGCAATGCGAGGCGCATGACAGTGCGGCTGTCGAAACCGGCGATCGCGGCCGCAGCGGTTTGCTGATTATCATCGGCGATACGTTTCACAATTTCGTCGACGGCATCATCATCGCGGCCGCGTTTCTCGCCGACATCCAGCTCGGCATAGTGACTTCCCTCGCCATCATCGCGCACGAGATCCCGCAGGAAACCGGCGATTTTTTTATCCTGCTGCACTCGGGCTATTCGCGCTCGCGGGCGCTGCTGTTCAATATGCTGTCGAGCATGGCCATGCTTGTCGGCGCGGTGATCGCTTATTTCGCGCTGCAGACGATGCAGCAATGGGTGCCGGCACTGCTGGCGCTGGCCGGAGCGAGCATGATCTACATTGCTGTCGCGGATTTGATTCCGGGGCTGCACAAGCGTCCGCGGATCGCCGATACCATCCAGCAGGCCGCACTGATCGCGCTCGGCATTGCCGTCATCGCGCTGGTCCGGCAATTCGACTGAGGCCGATTTCGACTCGCCTCACTTTCCCGCGCGCCGGCGCCGCCGCTCGGGCGTGCCGACCAGCCATAGCAATAGCGCGAGCGGCAAAAGTCCGTAGCATAAAAACGTCATCGCAGCAGCGACCAGATTCGCTTCAGTCGCCGCCATCAACACGGCGACATACAGCCAGGCAATGGCGACTATATACATCTTGAAAGGGGCGAAGAGTGACTCGCTTCGCGCAGCAGCGCGACCGGCGTATTATAGGGACTCCGCGGCTTGCCGAAAAATCGCTGCGGCTACCCGCAGTCGCCGCCCATGTCCGCAGAAAAGAAGCTCGCCTGGTTCGAAGCATTCAGCGCCGTCAACCAGCAGTTCATCGACCATACCGTCCGGCGCGTCCGCGCTGCCGGCGTGGACCGAATACCGGAAATCCTGCGCGAGCTGACAGCGGCGTACTCGCGCAAGCCGGAGCGTTGGGCCGAAATTCAGCATCGCTATCAACGGTCGCAATGGCAGTTATGGTCAGACTTCTCCCGCGCCTCTGTTGATGGAAAACCGTCCGCGATCGTTGCACCGCAAGTGGACGACAAGCGATTTCGGGATCCGGCGTGGAATGCGTTGCCGTTTTTCGATTATATGAAGCAGTCATATTTACTGACCGCGAACGGACTCCATGATTTGATAGAATCGGCCGAACTCGATCCGGTCCGAAAAAATCAGCTGGCCTTCCACGCCCAGCAATATCTCGACGCCATAGCACCGAGTAACTTTCTCGCCACCAATCCGGAAGCTTTGCAGCTTGCGCTCGAAACGGGGGGGCAAAGTCTAGCGCGCGGCCTGGAGAATCTCGCGCGCGACGTGGAGCGCGGCCGCATTTCGATGTCGGACGAAAGCAGCTTCGAGGTTGGAAAAAACCTCGCGGTCACAGCGGGCGCGGTGGTGTTCGAAAACGACTACCTGCAGCTCATTCAATATGCGCCGCTGACCGAAACGGTTTACAGGCGCCCGCTCCTGATCGTGCCGCCGGTCATCAACAAATACTACATTCTCGATCTGCAACCGGAGAATTCGTTCGTGCGCTTCGCGCTGCAACAGGGCCACACCGTATTCATGATTTCGTGGCGCAACGTCGGCGGCGAACTGGGCGGCGCGACTTGGGATGACTATGTCGAAAGTGGCGTCGAAAAAGCGATGCGTGTCGTGCGCGACATCGTGCGCGCGGACAAAATCAACGCGCTCGGCTTCTGCATCGGCGGCACCCTGCTAGCGACCACGCTCGCGGTGCAACGCGTCCGCAAACGCAATCCGGTGGCGAGTCTGACTTTGCTCGCGACCATGCTCGATTTCGCCGACCCCGGCAAAATCAGTGCTTATATGGACGACGCCTACCTTAGTGAATGCGAAACCCGGTACGCCGGCGGCGAGATCATGCACGGGGCGGAGCTTGCCGAGGCTTTCGCCAACCTGCGCGCGAACGAGCTGGTATGGTCGTACGTCGTCAACAATTATCTGAAAGGACAAACGCCGCGCGCTTTCGATTTCCTGTACTGGAATGCCGACACCGTCAATCTCCCCGGCGCGCTTTACGCTTTTCTGGTCAAGAAGCTGTATCACGAGAATCGACTGAAAGCGCCTGGACAACTATCGGTTTGCGGCGCCGGCGTCGATCTCGGTCGGGTCGACATGGCCACTTATCTGTTGGCGTCGCGGGAAGATCACATCGTGCCCTGGCAGACGGCCTACGCGAGCACGCGCTTGCTGCGCGGGCAGCTTGAATTCGTGCTTGCCGCCAGCGGCCACATCGCCGGCGTCATTAATCCTCCCGAGAAAGGCCGCCGGAATTACTGGATTAATCCCGATCATCCGCTCGATGGCGCAGAATGGTTGTCCGGCGCGGCCTCCGTCGCCGGCAGTTGGTGGACGCACTGGAGCGCCTGGATCGCCCGCCACGCCGGCAAAAAAATCAAGGCGCGCGGCGCGCTCGGCAATACAATATATGAGCCGATCGAAGCGGCGCCGGGACGCTACGTAAAGGCTTCGTCCTGATCAGGGGTTGTATTCGATAAACAAACAAAGAAGGAGTGGGACATGGCAAAAAGAATCGCGGTGGTAACAGGCGGCATGGGCGGTCTCGGTGAATCCATTTGCATCAAGATGTCCGAGGAGGGATACCAGGTGGTGGCAACCTACTCTTCGAACAACCAGAAGGCCAACGACTGGCTGGGCGCGATGAAGGAACGCGGGTACAACTTTTACTCTTCGCAGGTCGATGTTGGCGATTTCGATTCGTGCAACAATCTGGTCCGGCAGATCGAAGCCGATGTCGGGCCGATCGACATTCTGGTCAACAACGCAGGCATCACGCGCGACGTGACGTTCAAGAAAATGAGCAAGGTCGATTGGGATTCGGTCATGAGCACGAATCTCGACAGCATCTTCAATATGACCAAACCGGTCGTCGATGGCATGGTCGAGCGCGGCTGGGGCCGCATCATCAATGTGTCGTCGGTCAACGGCCAGAAAGGCGCGTTCGGCCAGACCAATTACGCGGCGGCCAAAGCCGGCATGCACGGCTTCACGAAAGCGCTGGCGCTCGAAGTCGCCCGCAAAGGCGTAACCGTGAATACGATTTCGCCAGGCTACATCGGCACCAAGATGGTCACGGCGATTCCTAAGGAGATCCTGGACACCAAGATCATTCCGCAAATTCCCGTTGGACGGCTCGGCAAGCCGGAAGAAATCGCCGGCCTCATCATTTACCTGGCGTCGGACGAAGCGGCGTTCATCACCGGCGCGAACATTTCTATCAATGGCGGTCAGCATATGTTTTAGGCCCTGAATATTTTCCTCGTTGACCATCCGCTGTCGGCGCAGGGCGGGTGGGGCGAGGCGATGGACAGCGGCCAGACCGGGCGGGTAAAGACGGGACAATTGTGCGGACCGATTGCGTATAATCCGCGCTTGATTTTCAGCGCGCCGACAGGAAATGCCTCATGAACGAATCCATCAGAGTCATCAAGAAATACCCGAACAGGCGCTTGTACGACACGACCGCGAGCACCTACATCACTCTGGCGGACGTCAAGGTGCTGGTGCTCGAACACATCTTTTTTCATATCATCGATGCCAAGACCAACGAGGATCTGACGCGCGCCATTCTGCTGCAAATCATCCTCGAGGAAGAAAGCGGCGGCTTACCGTTGTTCTCGAGCGACATGCTGTCGCAGATCATCCGCTTTTACGGCCACGCGATGCAGGGCATGATGGGCAACTATCTGGAGAAAAATATCCAGACCTTTATCGATATGCAACAGCGTCTCAAAGAGCAGTCGCGCACCCTGTATGGCGATAACCCGGTCAGCGCCGATGCCTGGTCGCAGTTCGTGAAAATGCAGGGACCGACGATCCAGGGCCTGATGGGAAGCTATCTCGAGCAAAGCGCCAATATGTTTCTCGAGATGCAGCAGCAATTGCAAAAGCAGACGCGCAGCCTGTTCGGTACTTTCCCGTTCCCGAATTTCACACCCGGCAATGCGTCAAACGGCGCGCCCGATAACCCGCAACACGATCCGGACAGCGCGCCTGAAATCGAGGCCGCGCGTCCCGATGATTCTGAAAAAGGCAAACCGCGCGGAAAAAAACCCAGCCGCTAGCAGGCTGTTTGAAGAATTTGCGTTACTTCCGCCGTAACCAAAAAAACAGTTTCTTCTCGTCGCTCGGTAACAACCTTTTCATCATCCGTTTTGAATTCACAGTAAATGCGCGATCTTCCCGGTAAAGTCGGTTTCGTCTCGCTCGGTTGCCCGAAGGCGCTGGTCGATTCCGAACAAATACTGACTCGCCTGCGGGCCGAAGGCTACCGGATCGCAGCGGATTACGAAAGCGCCGATCTGGTTGTCGTCAACACCTGCGGCTTCATCGAATCGGCGGTCGACGAATCGCTGGCTGCGATCGGCGAAGCGCTGGCCAAAAACGGCAAGGTCATCGTGACCGGATGCCTCGGCGCCAAAGCCGAAACGATTCGGGAAGCGCATCCGGACGTACTCGCGGTGACCGGTCCGCATGCGACTGCCGAAGTCATGCGGGCCGTGCACACGCACCTGCAAAAGCCGCACGATCCGTTTATGGATCTGGTGCCGCCGCAAGGAATACGCCTGACTCCCACGCATTACGCGTATCTGAAAATCTCCGAAGGCTGCAATCACCGCTGTACGTTCTGCATCATCCCGTCGCTGCGCGGCGATCTGGTCAGCCGGCCGATCCATGATGTCATGCTCGAAGCGGAGAACCTCGTGCGGGCCGGCGTCAAGGAATTGCTGATCATTTCGCAGGACACCAGCGCCTATGGCGTCGATGTCGGATATCGCACCGGATTCTGGCGCGGCCGTCCGCTGAAAACGCGCATGACCGAATTGATGCGGGCGTTGAGTGAATTCGGCGTGTGGATTCGTCTGCACTACGTCTACCCATATCCGCACGTCGATGAAGTGATACCGCTGATGGCCGAGGGCAAACTGCTGCCTTATCTCGACGTGCCCCTGCAACACGCAAGCCCGCGCATCCTGAAAGCGATGAAGCGGCCGGCGTCGTCGGAAAACAATCTCGCGCGGATTCGTAACTGGCGCACGATCTGCCCGGAGATCGCCATACGCAGCACGTTCATCGTCGGTTTCCCCGGCGAAACCGAAGCTGAATTTGACGAACTTCTCGAATTCCTCGAGGCGGCGCAGCTCGATCGCGTCGGCTGTTTCACTTACTCGCCGGTCGACGGCGCGCGCGCGAATGCGCTGCCCGATCACGTCGCGGAAGATGTCAAGGAAGCGCGGCGCGCAAAGCTGATGGTATTGCAAGAAAAAATCAGCGCAGCGCGCATGCAGCAAAAAATCGGAAAGACGATGACCGTACTGATAGAGAGCGTAGAAGGCGGCGCGGCAACTGCGCGCAGTGCGGCCGATGCGCCGGAAATAGACGGCAATGTCTACATCGGCAACGCGCGCGGCTTGAAGGCTGGCGATTTCGCCGTCGTAACAATTACGCGCGCCGACGTGCACGATCTATGGGGCAAAACGGTGAGCTCGGGGCCCGAAGTGAAAAAAACGAAAGAACAACGCGCCGAAGTGCAACACGCGAAAGCGCAGCGCGCTGACGCTGCGCTCAAAACCTGACGCCCGTGACCAGTTCGCCGCCCTCGCGATAATATGCGTGTGGCATACCATCGGTGGCATGGCCGACGCCGATGCCGCCGTTTTTGTCGACCGCAATCAGACCGGCGTCTTTGCCGAAATCCGCGACGATACGCGCCATACCGGCGTCTATCGATTGTTGCGCGCTTTGCCCTGCTTCCATCAAATCGCACAAGGTTTTTGTCGCGAGACAACGCAACATGATTTCGCCGTGCCCGGTCGCGGAGGCTGCGCCGAAAGTGGTCGCGTAATTGCCGGCGCCCGCGATCGGCGTATCGCCAACTCGTCCAGCCATTTTCAACGACATCCCGCCTGTTGATGTCGCGGCCGCCAGGCCGCTGCTGCTGTCCAACGCCGCTGCGCCTACCGTGCCTGGCCTGAGCTGCGGATAAGCATCCAGCATTTTCCGCAGGCCAGTAAACCGCGAGCTGTTCACATTGCCCAATTGCCGCAAGGCTTTGCTATAAGCAATGCGCGCATCGTCAGTGACCGGATCGTAGTCATCGAAACCCGCCGCGCGCGCGAAACGCTGCGCGCCTTCTCCTGCGAGCAGCACGTGATTGGTTTGCTCCATGACAGCGCGCGCGACTTGCACCGGATTTCGCACCCGCTGCAAAGCGGCAACGGCGCCGCAACGCAAATCGGCGCCGACCATGACCGCGGCATCCATTTCGAGATGACCATCGATATTCAGGCTGCCGCCGGTTCCGGCATTGAACAGAGGATTGTCTTCAAGCGCCATCACCGCGGCGACGACAGCGTCCAGGGCGGATGCTCCGGCGACGAGCAGCCTGATGGCGCGTTCTGTTGCGGCGCGCATGCTTTCCAGAAGCTGCGGCGCCTCGTCCGCCTGATGGCGACCGGCGCCGCCGTGTAGCACGATGGCATACATTCGGCCGGCTAGACGTGCTGCTGCGCCAGCGGCTTGTGCCCCGCCCTGCACGGCTCATTGCGCGTCTCGTCAGCGGCAACGCTCCTGAAAAATTCTTCGACTTCGCGCAGTTCGCGCGTGCGCTTCATCGGCGGAAGGCTCTGCCAAAGCTTGCGCCCATACGGTTTCGAGATCAGCCGCGGATCGCAGATCATCAGTACGCCGCGATCGTTTTCATCGCGAATCAGGCGACCGGCGCCCTGCTTCAACGCAATTGCCGCGCGCGGCAATTGATACGACATGAATGCATTCTGCCCCTCAGCCTGCATCCTGGCGATGCGCGCCGCGAGCACGGGATCGTCGGGTGATGCAAACGGCAGCTTGTCGATAATAACCAGCGACAACGCCTCGCCGCGCACATCGACGCCTTCCCAGAACGACTGACTGCCGATCAGCACGGCATTGCCGAGGCGGCGAAAGCGTTCAAGCAATTCGGTGCGCGTCGCCTCACTCTGCAGCAGCAACGGAAAGTCGAGCTTGGCATCGGCAAATGCCTGCTGCAGCAGCCGATGCGCATCACGCATGGCGCGCAGGCTCGTGCACAGAAGGAATGCGCGTCCGGATGATGCCCTGAGGACCGGCAATGCGGTTTGAATGAGCGCGGCGGTGTGCGCAAGGCTGTTCGGTTCGGGCAAATCGTTCGGCACGTACAGCAAGGCTTGCGTTGGGTAATCGAACGGACTGTCCCAGCATTCGGCGCGTATCCCCGGAATTTCGGACAAACCCAGTTGCTGCGCGTAATGGCTGAAATCGCGATTCACGGCAAGCGTGGCCGACGTAAAAATCCAGGCGCGCGCGCTCGCCTGCAACTGCTTCCGGAAAATCCGCGCGATCGATAGTGGTGTCGCATGCAATTGCAGCGACTGGTTGAAAACCTCGATCCAGCGCACGAACTCGTCGTCTACCAGGGGATCACGGGCAGCGGTTTGCCAGCCTGTCAGTTGCGCGGACAAGTCTTCGGCGCGAGCCGCGCAATTCCGCAAACCGTCGCTGCGCTCGGCCTGCGCGGCCAGCAATCCGCCGAGCGCTGCCAGCTTACCCAGCACAGCCGTCAGCGCGTCATTGAAAGCCGTATCGTTGGCCAGGGCAGTCGCCGGTAAACGTGCATTGTCGGAAGCGAGCGCAAGACGTAAATCGCGCGCTGCACGATCGAGTGCAACGCAAGCTTCCGGCAGATGAATAAAATCGCCTGCGCTTTTCACGGCTTCGAGGCGCGCATCGCGCGCCAGCTCGATCAATTGCGCGGTCGATACGCTGTGGCCGAAAAAAATGCCGGCGGTTTCGGGCAACTGATGCGCTTCATCGAAGATCACTGCATTGCAGGCCGGCAGCAACTCGACGATTCCTTCGTCGCGCAGCATGACATCGGCAAAAAACAGGTGATGGTTGACGACCACGACGTCGGCCGCCAGCGCCTCTTTGCGCGCCTCCATCACGAAACATTCCTTGTAATGACCGCACTCGCCCCCGAGGCAGTTGTCGCGCGTCGACGTCGCATACGACCACACGGCGGCCGTTTCCGGGACTTCGCTCAAGCCGCCTTTGTCGCCGCTGCGGCTGGTTTTGGCGTAGCGCGCGATGGCAGCGATATAGAGCGCGTCATCGCGGCTGGCAAAGTGGCCATCCGCGACCGCACGCTCCAGATGATGCCGGCAAACGTAATTGGCGCGGCCTTTCAACAACGAAACGCTGACCGGAATTTTGAGAGCGGCGCGGACAACAGGAATGTCGCGATAAAACAATTGATCCTGCAGGTTTTTGGTGCCGGTCGAAATGATGACCTTGGCGCCAGACAATAACGCCGGCGCCAGATAGGCAAAAGTTTTCCCGGTGCCGGTGCCGGCCTCGGCGAGCAGGATCGAATTCCGATCGATCGCCTCCGCGACAGCGCGCGCCATCCCGATTTGCTGCGGACGAAAACGGTATTCGCCGACGGCTTGCGCCAACAGGCCGTCCTCGGCAAACACGCTATCGAGATCGACCATGCCGGAAAAGCGATTCGGGGAGAAGTGGTAATGAGTGACCGTCACCGCCATTCCCGCGGACTTTGTCCCGGCAGTCCTTGCGCCGGGGGCGGGAATCCAGAGACTTCTGCGCAATGGGATAGTTCGACAACTCCGGATTCCTGCTTGCGCGGGGTGACAACCTGATCAGAAAATCGGAGCGCGCTTGCAAGTTGCCGGAATCACATCTGCGACTGCACGTAATTCTGAAGGCCGACGCGCTCGATCAGATCGAGCTGCGTTTCCAGCCAGTCGATGTGCTCTTCTTCGTTGTCGAGTATGTTCTCGAACAATTCGCGCGACACGAAATCGCCGCACGATTCGCAATACGCGATCGCCTGCTTCAGCGTGGTGTGGCCGAGCATCTCGAGTCGCAGATCGCATTGCAGTACTTCGGTCACGTTTTCACCGATGAAAAGTTTGTTCAGCTTCTGCACATTGGGCAGGCCTTCCAGAAACAGAATGCGCTCGATCAGCATGTCGGCATGCTTCATCTCGTCGATCGATTCCTCGTATTCGTGGTCGCCGAGCTTTTTCAGGCCCCAGTTTTTGTACATCCGCGCGTGCAGGAAATACTGGTTGATCGCCGTCAATTCGTTGCCGAGCACGGTGTTCAGGAATTCGATGACTTTGCTATCGCCTTTCATTTCGCGCCCTTGAAGCAGTAATCGGTGCAGCGTAACAGAAAGTCCACAGGATGAAAATTACCGGGGGGCGAGTCGGGTACTGAAGGGTATTACCTGATGGCGGATCAGGCGGCAGAGAGCAGCTTGGTCTCGACTGAAATCAGCTTATTTCGCAACGCATCGCACAGAACGTCTTCTGCATAACAGGAACAGCGGCCGCAGCAAGACGCGACGCCGAGTTGTTCGCGCAAATCCTGCAGAGAACACGCGCCGTGCTCGACGCATTCGCGGATCTGCTGGTCGGTTATGCCATAGCAAAGACAGATATACATGCGCTAACAACCTGCCGCTGGGAAAATCATCTTCATCATACCGGCTGTGGAAAGGTCGCGATCATTTCGTATCGGATTTTTTCACTGCCGGACAAGTTGCGCAAGGTACTTTACGCGATTTGTCCAGGTCGAGACATTCCAGCGACTTTTGCACGCAGCAGACCGAACGCCTGCAAGCGACGACCGGCAGGCCGGAGCGGTTGGCGGCGTCGCGAAAGCTCTTCATCACATTGTGCCCGAGAAATCCGTGAACAGGATGACGAGGTCGGTGTTGCTCAGCAGCCCGGTGAATTGCGCTGATGCGATGCATTGCGCCCGCTGACGTGGTGCGCGATATGTATGCCGAAACCCAGCAGGATTTCGGGGATATTGCCTAATCGATCCGCGCCGACCACCAGGGCATTCATGCCATCGCACCCTTGCGTTTGCAGTTGGCTTAATAATAATCGTTCTCGACAAATAGTCAATAAGAATAGTTATCATTCGTTATTGCATTTACGAAATCCGTTTGCTACGATGCGGCTGGTCAATGCCGTGGCCGGATGCAATGCGCGTATCGCCTCTTGGAACGTCTCAGAATTTAACAGGAATGCCATGCAAAATCTGGCTACCGTCAAGCTTGAATCACCGGCCGCAAGCTATTTCCTCGACGCCTTTATCGATCGGTTTCGTGACCGAATCGGAAATGAAATGAAGCAGTACGCCTCGCAATCGGTCGAATCGCGCGCCTCTACGGTGTCGGTCGACACCATCGCGAGGCGCAAACAAATCAGCAGCCGCGACCTGTTCGACGGCAGCCGCGAGTTGTTGATCGAACACGCCGGCAACGTTTATCTGCTGCGCCAAACCAGCAAGGGAAAACTGATTCGGACCAAATAGCTATTACGACTTCAGCCAGCCAGTAAGCCTCAGCGCTTAGTTAGCCAGCCAACATTGTTTCAACGGGGGAACATGATGGGCTTGAGCGCTAAAGCGGCAATATTTTTATTGGTCCTTGCTTCGCCATCGTTACAAGCAGAACCCGGAATTCTCCTGCCCCGCATTGATGTTATCGGCACGCCTGAGAACCTTGAAAACATTGCCGGCTCCGGCGATATCGTTACCGGGGAAACCCTCGAAAAAAGCCGCGTGTTTACAACCAACGAAGCACTGCGCAAAGTGCCCGGCGTGCATGTACGCGATGAGGAAGGCTTCGGTCTGCGCCCCAATATCGGCATCCGGGGCCTGAATCCGACGCGCTCGACAAAAGTCCTGTTGCTCGAAGATGGCATTCCGCTGACCTATGCGCCGTACGGCGATAATGCGAGCTACTACCATCCACCGGTCGAACGCTTCGAACGTATCGAAGTCCTCAAAGGCGCGGAACAGATCAAGTTCGGCCCGCAGACCATAGGCGGCGTCATCAATTACATCACCCCGTCGCCGCCGCTGGAGCCCGGCGGGAGCGTAACGCTCGCCGGCGGCAACCGCGATTATTTCAACGGCCGCCTGCAATACGGCGCCCGGAACACGCTGTTCGACTACAGCCATAAACAGGGCGACGGCGCGCGTGATAATACTTATTCGAATCTCGATGATTTAAACCTGAAATCTGTGTTTGATCTGACGCAAAGCAGGCTCTGACGCTGCGCGCAAACTATTACCGCGAGCGTTCGGAAGTCGGTTACACCGGCATAACCGATGCTGAATTTCGCAATTTCGGTGCGCGCTACAACCCTTTCGACAACGACACCTTCGATGCCGACCGGGCAGCGCTATCGGCGACGCACGCCGTGGTCTTTAACGAAAACGCGGTGCTCACGACCAATCTGTACGGTGCGTTTTTCAGTCGTGACTGGTGGCGGCAGTCGAGCCGCACTACCGACACCCAGTGTAATGCGTCTGTTCCCGGATTCTCGACCACGCGCCTCAATGGCGGTGCGGTCAACCCCGATGCGTGCAACTCAACCCAAGGCCGGCTGCGCGATTACTACACGTATGGAATCGAGCCGCGTCTGAACCTCAGACACGGCTTGTTCGGAGTCGATAGCGAAGCCGATATCGGGGTGCGCGTGCACTTCGAAAACCAGAACAGGCAGCAGGTCAATGGAACATCGGCGTTCGCGCGCAGCGGCACAACGGTCGAGGACAATCAGCGTGATACGCGCGCATTTTCAGCGTTTGCGCAAAACCGGTTTATTTTCGGAAAGTTCGGTCTGACGCCGGGTTTGCGCGTCGAGCGTGTGCTGTACGAGCGCGAAAACAAACTCGCCAATGGCGGCGCCGGGGCGACCGGCAGCACCGACCTAACCGAATACATTCCGGGCCTCGGCGCAACTTATAATCCAGCCGAAAAAGTGACGCTGTTTACCGGCATCCATGGCGGTTTCGCGCCGCCGCGCACCGAGGACATCCTGACGAATGTCGGCGGCACGGTCGAAGTCGATGCCGAACGAAGCTGGAATTTCGAGCTCGGTGTGCGCGCGCAGCCACAGGACAGCATACAGATTCAGGCAACCTACTTCCGCAACGATTTTCAGAATCAGATCGTGGTCGGCAGTGTGGCCGGTGGCGATCTGCCGCTGGCGCAAGGCGAGACCTTGCATGAGGGCATCGAATTTGGCGGCCGCATCGACAGCCGCGCATTCCTGAGGAGCGCCCACAATGTGTACTTTATCGCCGCCCTGACTTACCTGCCAACCGCGGAAATCACTTCGCCTTTCGTCCAGGTCAGTAATGGCGCGTCATTGCAGGGAGACACGACAGGCAATCGCTTGCCGTATGCGCCGGAAACCCTGCTGACAACTACGCTGGGCTACGAACATCCATCCGGTTTCGACGCGCGCTTCGAGGTCGTACACCTCGGCGAACAGTTCAGTGATTTTGCCAATACCGGCGCGCTCAACCCGTTCGGCAATGGTCTGGTTGGAGAAATCGCTTCGCATACGATCTTCAACGCGGCAGTGAATTACCGGATCAAGCCGTTGCAAACAACCGTATTTCTGACGGCGAAAAATCTGACCGACAAAACCTACATCGTCGACCGCACGCGCGGCATCCTGTCCGGCGTTCCTCGCCTGGTTCAGGTTGGGCTGCAATATGATTTCTGATGCCATGCAATCAGCTGTAAGCGCCGCGAGAGGAACGAATTGGACGGTCGACGCCAAGCCGCGGTTGGAAAACCGATCTTGCGAAATATGCCCGATAGCCATCCAAACGCGAACGGAACGTCGCGGCTTAAATCGCGTCCCAGTCGGTTATACAGCTACCGGAGAACTACTCGTGCGCATCTTTTCGCTGGTTTTATTCGCGTGGGTAATGACGGCGGCGGCTGAAGACGCGAAGACGCCGGGCGCGCGGCAATACACATTCGCCTGGGGCTTTGTCGACGGCTCAAGGATGGAACCGCGCGGTGGAACGACGAAAGGCCCGCCCGTCAAACTCGTGACCGAGCCAACCGAGGACTTCAAGCGCCTGCAAGAGCCTGGCTTGAGCAGCTTCGAGCGCGACCGGCGCGCCATACTCGCGATGGCTGGCGGCTACCGCACGAGTTTTGACTTCCTTGAAGTCGCCGGCTTCACGAAAGGCTTCAAGCCCGATCGCCCTTATCAGAGCTGGGCGACCGAAAGAGTGTACGTGCTCGAAGACCGTGACCAATTCATTGCACTGCAGCACCTGCTCGTCATGTCGATTCTTGACAAGGACGGCAAGGTGCAAGGGCCGTTCGTGACCAAGCATTGGCGACAGGACTGGCAGTACCAACCGGCCGATCAATTCGTCTACCGCGGCGACAATACCTGGCAGCGCGTACGCGTCCCGGAAGACAGCCAGCGGGGCGCGTGGCGGCAAAGCGTTTATCAGGTAGACGATTCGCCGCGCTATTCGGGAGTCGCGCGCTGGCAGCATTTCGGCAATCTCTCGAGCTGGGAAAGTCCCGAGGGCTGGCGACCGTTGCCGCGCCGCGAATTCAGCGTGCGCAACGATTATCACGTGCTGATCGGCACCAACCGACACATCATTCTGCCGACGGGTTGGGTGCACGAGCAGCAGAATCTGAAAGTGGCCCTCGGTGAAGACGATAAACCGCGCGCAGCCGAACCCGTCATTGCGCGCGAATTCGGCTATAACCGCTACGAGCGTATCCAGGAGTTCGATTGGTCGGCCGGCGACCGCTACCTGGCCAGCACCGCACCACTGTGGAAAGCAGTCCGTAAAGAATGGGCCGACCTGATCGCAGGTGAGCAGCCGTTACGTTTGCGCGCCGCGCCGGACAAGGACCAGCTTTTCATTCCGCTGTTCGAGCACGCCGAGAAACTGGTCGAGGGTGAGAAAGTCAGCACCGCGGCAACGGCTGCTTTCGCGGCAAAGGCGGTGGCCGATTATCTCCGCGAGCCCGGGCAGATAACTGGCGGCATTGAACGCTAATGGTTTGTTGAAAAGCCGCAACTTGTCATTGCGATCAGCGTTTTTGAAGGTCTCCGCAAAAGCGGGGAAGCAATCTCCAAGCTCATAGCTTTCTGAGCTTTTCAGGTTCGGGGCGATCAGCGACGTACCCGCGGCCTGCCGGACGCTCGTGCGCAGAGATACCGGCTAAGGAACCAGCCTTTGCCAGCGCGGGTCTGATTGCCATAAGCCTGAAGTGGAGTTGCGATGAACAAGCAAATTCGTCGGATGATTGCGCTTTGTGCGATGCTCAGCGGTTGTGCAACGACCCCGCGCCCTGTCGTCGAAGGGCCGATTTCACCGCTGACGCCGCAAGCCGCGCGCGCCGATCAAGGCGTGGGCCCGAAAGAACGCGTACGCTGGGGTGGTGAGATACTCAACGTCGAAACCGCGGAGAACCGCACGTGCTTCGAAATCCTCGCCCAGGAACTCGACTCCAGCGGGCGGCCGAGCGGCGACGGCAGCGATTACGCTGGCGAAAGCCGGCCGACCGGCAGTCGTTTTCTCGCCTGCGACCAGGGCTTCTACGATCCGGCCATTTATGCCAAGCGCCGCGATCTGACCGTGGTTGGCACGCTGGTCGATAGCGAAACCCGCAAGATCGGCGAGCACGATTACCGCTATCCGCTATTGCAGGTCGAAAAGCTTCACCTGTGGCCGAAATACAGCGCCTATCGCGACCCATACTTTTACGATCCCTTCTGGGGCTGGCCGTATTCCCGCTTCGGCTATGGCTTTGGCCTCGGCTACCATCCGTTCTACTTTCGCGGCCGGCATCGCCACTGGTAATAATCAGGATGATGACGCGGGGCTCATCTCCCTCCCGCTTTCAGAAACTCTCCCCCGGGCCGGCTACAGAAACTAAGCCATGAACCCGAGGTTGGCGGTCGCAAAACGCGCCAAGTGCGGGAAGATCACGCCCAGATCGCCGTCGCTTGCTCCCAGCCAGCGAGCCAGCGTGGCGCCGTACTGATCTACTGAAGTTGTCGGAATCAAGCGTCCGCCGCCCGCATCGTTGACGCCGTTGATCGTCAAATCCGGATAGTTGCCGTAAACGGCGTGCCCGACTACGGAGCCGCCGAGTACCCAGTTCACGTTGCCCCAGGCGTGATCCGAGCCGTCGCCATTGGTGGTCAGCGTGCGCCCGAAATCGGTCATTGAAAACGTCGTGACGCTGTCGGCCACGCCGAGTTCTACGGTCGCGTCGTAAAAAGCCTTCATTCCCTGCGCGACCTGGGTCAGCAAAGCCGCCTGATCGGTCAGTTGATCGTCGTGGGTATCGAAACCGCCGAGCGAAACAAAGAAAACCTGCCGACGCAATTGCAAGGTATCTCGCACGCTGATCAGCCGTGCGACCATGCGCAGTTGGTCGGCGAGGCGGTTGCCGGTCGGAAAAACCGTCGTCAGGGTCGGGCCCGAAACCAACGCCGCATCCACCTGATCGGCCAAAGCGAGCGAACGCGATGTCAATTGACTCGAGTGAGCCTCGAACAAATGGCCGCTTTGCGCCTGGCTCAGCAATTGATCGTAAGCCGCTTTGCGGTTCATCGTGGTTTGCGAGGTGCCGCTGAACGCCGTGAGCCTTTGCACGCCGGACGAACTGAGCACATAAGGAATCGCCGCGTCGGCGGTCTGAAAACGATTGTTGCCCGCGATGGAAATATTCATCGACAACTGCGGGTTCATGTTCATCGACGCCAGCCGCTCGGCCAGCTTGCCGCCCCAGCCCTGACGCTTGAGCGCATCGGGTTCGCTCGACATCCATTCATCCTGCTGGTCGTTGTGCGAGAACAAGCGCGGCGGCAGATTGCGGTTTGCCTGGTAGTCGGTCTTGGTA
>JACDAM010000273.1 GCA_013695435.1 Burkholderiales bacterium
GGGCGTGTATTGCCGATAGCCGGACGCGGTGCGTGCGGGCTGCTCCAGCAAACCTTCCCGCTCGTAGTAGCGTATGGTTTCGATCCCGGTCCCAGAGTCGTGAGCGAGCTTTCCTATCGTAAGTCCATTCATTGCTCTTACTCCTCCAGCCAAAGCTTAAACCTTGTATCCCGCTACGGAGTCAAGCGACTTGAGTACCGGCAATAGCGCGGGGTTGATAAAAGCAGAACGCCCACTAGGGCCAATCCGGTCATCATAAAAGGCGCGAACGCCATCTCCTGTTGCATCATCATCTCGCACATCTCCGCCATGCGGCGTGACGGTGAGCCATCGACCCCATTGCCTGCATCGTCTGGTCCGGCGGCGGTGCGAAGGCGACAGAGTTGGCCAGAACGAGCAAACATGCGGCAGCCTGTCACTTTATTTCGGAGCCGTTTTTCATTTCGAAACTCCTTAGTTTCACGTGCTCTGGAACAGCTATTTGTTGAACCGGCAGCGCAGTCAAAAGGTTCATGCATCGCGCGAAGGCTGCGAGTTACGCAGTCACGCGCGCGTCTTTAATGATTGGCCGAGACCCTTGCAGAGACCAGGCCAACCTGATTCCCAGCAGCAGCGTGAGCACCACGGCGTAATACAAGGGCTCCGCGACGTCTTTTTTGACCAGCCACCAATAGTGAATTACGCCCGCGACGGCGATGATGTAAACGAGCCGATGCAACTGCTGCCAGCGCTTCGCGCCCAGCCGCCTGATCATCGCGTTGGTCGAGGTGACCGCGAGCGGGATCAGGAGCACGAAGCTTGGGAAGCCGACCGTTATATACGGTCGCTTCATGATGTCCTTCACGATGCTGTCCCAGTCAAAGAATTGGTCCAGCAAAATATAAGTCGCGAAATGCAGGCAAGCGTAGAAAAATGCATACAGACCCAGCATGCGCCGCAAGCGTAGTAGCCAGTTGATGCTCAGCCATCGTCGCAGCGGTGTAATCGACAGCGTGATCAACAAAAATGACAGCGTCCAGGTGCCAGTCGAGCGCGTAATGAACTCGATCGGATTCGCGCTCAGGTTGTCAGTCAAGCCAAACCAAACAAGCCGCGCCAGTGGCAGCAAGCACGCGGCGAAAACCACGGCCTTCAGAAGGACGACGTTTTTTGGTTTTAAGTGAGCGGGCAGCATAAGCAAAGTCAGCGTTCGGGGAATAGGAACTGATGTAGTGTCGCGTAGCTTGTTCCCCCAAATGTCGCGCGAAGTTCACAATTCGGTCACAAGGTCAAAAGTATTTACGCAAGTCCATTCCCGCATAGAGCTGTGCAACCTGCTCGGCATAGCCGTTGAACGGAAGTGTCGGCCGCTTGAAAAATTCGCCGATACGCCGTTCCTTGGTCTGGTCCCAGCGCGGATGGTCGATAGCGGGGTTCACATTCGAATAAAAGCCATATTCGTGCGGCCCGGCGCGGTTCCAAGTCGTTAGCGGCTGCTTCTCAACGAAACGGATGCGCACGAGAGACTTACCGCTCTTGATGCCGTATTTCCACGGAATCACGACGCGCAGCGGCGCACCATTCTGGTTGGGAAGCACTTCGCCGTAGAGACCGACGCAAAGTATCGTCAGCGGGTGCATCGCCTCGTCCATGCGCAGGCCTTCGGTGTACGGCCAGTGGAGCACGGGCCCGCGCTGTCCCGGCATACGCCGCGGATCATGCAAGGTCGTGAACTCGACAAATTTTGCGCGGCTATTCGGCTCCGCACGTTTGATCAATTCCGACAGGGAATAGCCGACCCAGGGAATCACCATCGACCAGGCTTCGATGCAGCGCATGCGATAGATACGTTCTTCCAGAGGCTCGAGCTTTAGCAACTCGTCAACGTCATAGGTCTTCGGCTTGCTGACTTCGCCGTCAACGGTTAGAGTCCACGGCCTCGGTTGGAAATTCCGTGAATGCTGCGCAGGATCCGATTTGCCAGTTCCAAATTCATAGAAGTTGTTGTAAGTCGCGACATCCTTGTACGGCGTCAATTTCTCGTTCGTACTCAATTCGCTTTTGCGCGAACCGGAAAGTTTCATTCGACCCGAGTCGGCAGGCGGTGCGCTGTCGCAGGCCGGAATCAGCAAAGCAGCGCCCACGGCGGCTGTGGTCTTGATGAATTCGCGGCGGTTCAAATAAAGTTCGTGGCCGGTAATCTCGGATGGGATAACGTCGCGCACTTTCCTGATCAGCATGATAGAAACCTCGATGTCTTGCTGCGCAATTCCCGCTCACGCCCCGGCCGGCGCGAACTGGCTCGCCGGCCGCTTCGCTTTCAATTTCCTGCGCTGTATCAGCAAATAGGCCGCGGGAACAACGAACATGGATAGCAGTGGTGCGGTAATCATGCCACCGACCATCGGTGCTGCGATGCGTTGCATGACTTCCGATCCGGTTCCCCCGCCGAGCATGATGGGCAGCAGTCCGGCGATGATGACCGCAACCGTCATGGCTTTCGGACGAACGCGCAGCACCGCGCCTTCGCTGATGGCTTCCTTCAATTCCTCTTCGCCGCGTAGGCGGCCTTCGGCCCGGAAACGTTCTATCGCGTGATCGAGATAGATCAGCATGATCACGCCAAACTCCGCCGCGACTCCCGCGAGCGCGATGAAGCCGACGCCGGATGCGATCGACATGTCATAGCCCAATAAATAGATGAGCCAGAAACCGCCGATCAGCGCGAACGGCAGCGTTGCCATGATCAGCAACGCCGAACCGAATCTGCCGAAGGTCAGATAAAGCAGCACCAGGATGATCGCAAGCGTCGCCGGCACCACGATCTGCAAACGTTTGTTGGCGCGTTCCAGGTACTCGAACTGCCCAGACCAACTGATCGAATAACCCGGAGGAAGATCAACCCGCAGCCGCACCAGCCTCTGCGCATCCTTGACCACCGAGCCGAGATCGCGCCCGCGAATATCGACATAAATCCAGCCGTTCAGGCGCGCGTTCTCGCTTCTCAGCATCGGCGGCCCATCGGTTATTTTGAGGTTCGCGACGCTGCCCAAGGTGATCGTGGCGCCGCTTTCAGTAATGATCGGAAGCTGGCGCAGCTTGGCGACCGAATCGCGAATTTCGCGCGGGTAACGCACGTTGACTGGATAACGCTCCAATCCTTCGACAGTCTCGGTGACGTTCTCGCCGCCAATCGCGACGGCGACGATCTGCTGCACTTCGTCGATATTGAGCCCATAGCGTGCCGCGGCATTACGGTCGATATCGACCTCGATATAACGCCCGCCGGTTACGCGTTCGGCGAAGGCCGAGGTCACGCCCGGCACGGTTTTTACGAGCTGCTCGATTTCCCTGCCGATTTTTTCGATTACTTTGAGATCGGCTCCGGCAATCTTGATGCCGACCGGACTTTTGATTCCAGTGGCGAGCATGTCGATGCGATTGCGGATCGGCGGCACCCATAGATTCGAGAGCCCCGGGATGTTGACGGCGCGGTCGAGTTCTTCGATCAGCTTTTCGACTGTCCAGCCTTCGCGCCATTCCGATTGAGGCTTGAGCTGGACGGTAGTTTCAAGCATCTCGAGCGGCGCCGGATCCGTCGCGGTCTCGGCGCGGCCAGCTTTCCCAAACACGGTTTCGACTTCCGGGAAGGTTGCGATGATGCGATCGGTCTGCTGCAGAATTTCGGCCGCCTTGCCCGCGGAGATTCCGGGTAAAGTAGTTGGCATATAGAGCAGATCGCCCTCGTACAGCGGGGGCATGAATTCGCTGCCGAGGCGCAGCAGGGGATAAGCTGTAGCCACCAGTAGCAGCAAGGCTGTCAGCAGGGTGATCTTGGGAAAGCGCAGCACCAGCGCAATCAGCGGCCGATAGATCGCGATCAGGAAACGGTTGAGAGGATTTTTGGTTTCATCGGGAATTCTTCCGCGGATGAAGTAACCCATAAGCACCGGGATCAGCGTGACCGAAAGTGCGGCAGCCGCCGCCATCGCATAGGTCTTAGTGTAGGCGAGTGGAGAAAACAGCCGCCCCTCCTGCGCTTCGAGCGTGAACACCGGGATGAAACTCAAGGTGATGATCAACAGGCTGAAGAACAGCGCCGGCCCGACTTCGGCGGCGGCAGCGACGATCAAACTCCAGTGCTCGTCGCGTTTTATTTTTTGGTCGGGATGCGCGTGCTTCCACGCTTCCAGATGCTTGTGAGCGTTCTCGATCATCACCACCGATGCATCGACCATTGCGCCGATCGCGATCGCAATCCCGCCGAGCGACATGATATTGGCATTGACACCCTGGTAGTACATGACAATGAAGGCAATCAGAATGCCAATGGGCAAGGTGACGATGGCGACCAGCGACGAACGCAGGTGAAACAGGAACACCAGGCACACGAGCGCCACGACGATGAATTCCTCGACGAGCTTGCGCGTGAGATTTTCGATCGCGCGTTCGATGAGACCCGAGCGGTCGTAGGTTTCGACGATTTCGACACCTTGCGGCAAACTCGGCTTGAGGCTTTCGAGCTTCTCCTTGACCGCGGCGATGGTATCGAGCGCGTTTCTGTCCTGACGCATGACGATGACGCCGCCCACCGCCTCACCTTCGCCATCGACTTCCGAAACGCCGCGCCGGATTTCCGGCCCGATCTGTACGCGCGCCACGTCTTTTAATTGAATAGGTGTCCCGTTCTCGCCTAATCCAAGAGGTATTGCCCGGAAATCATCGAGGGTTTTGAGATAACCGGTCGCGCGTACCACGTATTCGGCTTCGCCCAATTCGACGACCGCGCCGCCGGTTTCTGAATTGGCGTTTTTAATCGCCTGGACGATGCGCGCTTGCGGAATGCGAAAGCTGCGCATGCGGTCGGGATCGAGCACCACCTGATACTGCTTTACGAAGCCGCCGATGGTCGCGACTTCTGCGACATTCGGCACCGTCTTCAATTCATATTTCAGGAACCAGTCCTGCAGTCCCCGCAATTGCGAAATGTCGTATTTGCCGCTCCTGTCAACCAGCGCGTATTCGTAGATCCAGCCCACACCGGTTGCGTCCGGGCCAATCGCAGATTTGGCATTCGCCGGCAGCCTTCCCGCCACCTGATTCATATATTCAAGAACACGCGAGCGCGCCCAATACAAATCGGTGCCGTCCTCGAACAGCACGTAGACGAACGAATCGCCGAAGAATGAATAACCGCGCACCGCTTTCGCACCCGGCACCGACATCATGGTGGTCGTCAGCGGATAGGTAACCTGGTCTTCAACGACGCGCGGCGCCTGGCCGGGGTACGTGGTCTTGATGATGACCTGCACGTCGGACAGATCGGGTATCGCATCGAGCGGCGTTTGGAAGACAGCCCAAACGCCCCACGCAGTGACCATGAGCGTGGCCATCAAAACCAGAAAACGGTTGTAGATGGACCAGCGAATCAAGCTCGCGATCATGGCTTCATTCCCTGCATGGGATCGCCATTCTTCATGCCCTTTTTGGAATCACCTCCCGTCATTCCTTTCATAGACCCGCTCTCCGGCATTCCTTTCATGGAACTTCGGTCCATCATTCCCTTTGTCGGATCGCTTCCCTTCATGCCTTCCATCGCTTCGCCACCCGCCATTCCCTTGCCGGTCTGTCCATCGGGTGTCCCGCTCGCCGCCGCTTCGGGCTCGGCCAGGCGATCAAGCGCCGTTCTCAAACTACTGGTCGAATCGATCAGGAACTGGCCGGATGCGACGACTTTCTGGCCTTTCTCGAGTCCGTCGACAATCTGTGTTTTTCCGCCCGCTTCCATGCCGGTTTTGACTTCGACCGGCTTGAACTTGCCTTCGCCCGTGGCCAGAATCACCACACTGCGCCGTCCTGTCTTGATCACTGCTTCCGTCGGCACGGTTAGGGTATCGGCTGTCTTCTCGCCATAGAGCGTGATATCGGCATACATGCCTGGCTTGAGTTTGAGGTTCGGATTCTTCAGTACGATGCGCGCTTCGAGCGTCCGCGTCGCTTTGTCGAGCCTCGGATAGATGTAATCGACCCGGCCTTTAAACACCCTGCCGGGAAAGGCTGGAAGCGTAATCTCGGCGGAGCTGTCTGCGCCGATCGAGCCCGCCTGGGATTCGGGAATTTCGGCGATGACCCAGACCGTTGACAAGTCCACGAGGTTGAACATGGCCATCCCCGGCTTGACTTCCGTGCCCTCGCGCACGCCGAGTTCGGCGACGATGCCGTTAAGCGGCGAATAGAATGCGACGCGGCGTTGCGGTTCACGGGTGTTTTCGAGTTTGCGAATTTGCGCATCGTTCAAGCCCAACAATGAGAGCCGGGCACGTGAAGCACGTGCAAGAACGTCGTTGCCTCCTTGGGCGATATTCAATGCGAGCAGATATTCTTCCTGGGCCACGAGCAGGTCGGGCGCATACACTTCAGCGAGCAATTGACCGCGCTTGACGGAATCGCTGACCGCTCTGACGTGCAAACGCTCGACCCATCCCGAGGCGCGGCTTTGCACGACCTCGATTTGCCGTTCGTTCGCCTGCACGCTGCCGACGACATCGACCTCTTGGGAAAATGCGCCGCTTTCGACCAGCGCGGTGCGGATGCCCAGATTCTGTATGATGCGCGGACTGATACTCACGGTGCCTTCGGCGTCGGCTCCTTCCTCGTAGACCGGAACGAGTTGCATGTCCATGAAAGGGGATGGTCCGGGCTTATCGAACTTTTGTTGCGGGAACATGGGATCGTGCCAATACAGCGGTTTTTTTTCGCCCGAAGCGGGCGCTTCGCTTTCCGTGGTCGATAAATCCTGCGCTGGTGATGTGGCGCCGTCCTTCGCGTCGGCGAACCATACTGGCCGAATGAACCACTCATATCCGATCACCGCCGCCACGGCGATGATCGCAATCAATACGATCAAGCCAAGCTTCTTCATCAATCGATCCTTCATTCCAAAAACCAACGCAACTGGACCGCTGCCTTCGCCGCATCGACCTGCAGCGCCAAGCGCTGCAATTGCAAGTCCAGTTCGGCACGACGTGCTTCGAGCACCGAGGCAAGATCGACCCGACCGGATTGATACGCTGCCACCGCTGCCTCCAGACGTTGTCTCGCTTGCGGCAGAATGGCCTTGTCGAAATATCGCGCCGTGCGTTCTTCGGCAGAAGACCATTCAGCGTAATAACGACGAACCTCCGCTTTGATCGCGCGCGATGCGTCCTCCTTGAGCGATTGAGATTTGTCGAGCAGCGCAAGTCTGGAACTCAGGTTCCGGTCCTGGCGGTTTTTGGTGAACAGCGGGAGATCGACGCCGACTTGAACACCGATAAAATCGGAGAACGCAGGGCGCGCGCCGTAGTAAACATCCACGCGCACATCCGGTTTGTAAGCCTGGCGTGCCAGCGCGACTTCGTTCTGTGCGGCCTCGACCTGTTTGCTCAGGTTGTTAAGGTGCGGATGGTTTTCGGCCTGTTGCAGTACCCGCTGCAGGCTCGGCGGTTCGGGCAATTCAGGCAACGCTTCGCTGACCGGCAGGTCGGCCGCCTCACCTATCCAGCGCGATAGCGCGGCGCGGGCGAGAGCAGCACGTTTTGCGTACTCGGCCTCGCGGTCCCGTAGCAAATCCAGCGTCACATTCTCACCCAAGACATCGGCCTGGCTTTTCTTGCCGGCGCGATAGGCAATACCGAGCGATTCAATCTGAATCTGGCTCTCTTTTTGCAATGCCCGGACAAGTTGCATTGCTTGTTCTGGATAAAACACGTCGAGCCAGGCGAGTGCCGCGTCGCGGCGGATCGTGCGCTGCATCAGGTCAAGTTCCTGGGCTTTCTGCTGCGCATCCAATTGCTCGCGTACTCCCCGCAGCCGACGCTTTTCCTGTCGCGGGAATTCCTGCGAGACGCCGACCGTCAGCATGGTGAAATTGTCACGCGTGAAGCTCAGCGCATCGGAGCCGGTAACCGGGTAATCCTTCAGTCCTCCCGTGAGTTTGGGGTCGGGCAATTGTGACGCGGCGACGGCATTTTGTTCTGCCGCCTTGATTGCCGATTGCTGACCAGCCAATAGCGGCTGATTGTTTAATGCCAGCTCGGCTGCTTCGTCTAAGCCCAATGGCGCGGCGGCGAGCGGCGCGCTGCTGATAACGAACGCAAGCGCTACGCTTGATATGTCGAACTTGAACATGATTTTCTCCGCATACAAATACGATTTCGCGCCTTTGCGGGCGCGGACAACAACGTATTGCGGGAGGCTAAATCAGAAAACTACAGAAGCGGATCGGAATAGGGGGATCGGAGATGAAGACTGCGGGACTATCTGCGCTTATGACTTGCACAGTCTGCGCAGGGGCCTCGGGCAGTGTCAGAATGGCTAATTGCGATAGTGCAAGGATGGGCAACTCGGTGTAGCTGGCGCTCTGATTCTCATCAGTGCAATCGGCAAGGCAGGCGTTGCCATTGTCATGGCACGGCTGTTCATCAAACGCCATGGCGGGCGCCATTTCGGCCATCATGCAAGGCTCTGCCGCGTGCGCGAATTGCGTGAATAGCATGAGCGCCAATAAAGAGCGGCTCAGGCAAGTCAGCAATCTGCGCGTAATGACCATATCAATTCCATTTTATTACGGCGAGTGAGACTCATTGTAGTCACGAAGGTTCGCGGCGTCGAGGCCGAATCGACGCGAGCCCATGGGTTCCGATCATCCGGCGCTGTTCTTCCGGAAAGGTGATTTTTGATAGGCCCCTCCGGACTGCCTCGCTGCGCGTTCGCCTAGCTGCCCGGCGAAGCAGTCGGCCATCTGCGCACTTTGCGTTTCGTGCTTTTTGGCGATTGCATGACTATGCCGGATTTCAGCTTCGCCGTAGCGCCCGGCGAAACTGGCGATTGAGGTCGTCATCAGGCCAAGCATTACGACGGCGAGCATCGGGGCTTTTATTCTTAACATGATCTTCTCCTATTCAAGTTGAGGGAGCCGGCGGCTGGAAAGTGCCGTCGTCCGATTGCTACGATACTCAGGGAACATCACGCTCAGGTCACGGGACCATTACATATCCGTCCCGGACGCTCCAGCACGAATCGCTCTAACAGACCCCAGTTCTATATTCAAGCAAAGGCGAGTGTTCTTTGCACGCGCGTTTGCCCTATCATCTCGGTTTTAGCCAAGCGCAGCCCGGATGCAATGGCGAAATCAGGGAAATCGTCGATTCCCCGGATTTCACTTCGGTGCATCCGGGCTACGCTTGCTTTGCTTTGATCTTCTCGGTGAACTCTGTGTCCTCTGTGGCTTGAAAGATAAAGTTATGCCATCTTCATCGAACGCGGCCTTCGTGCAATGGTTCCGCCGCGCCGCGCCGTACATCCACGCGTTTGGCGGCAAGACGTTCGTGATCGCGTTCGGCGGCGAAGTCGTCGCCGACGGCGGCTTCATCGGCTTGACGCACGATCTGAACCTGCTCGCGAGCCTGGAAATCAAGTTGGTGCTCGTGCACGGCGCCCGTCCGCAAATCGAAAACCGCTTACTCGCGTCCGGCATTGAGCCGCGCTATGTAAACGGCATACGCATTACCGACGCCGAAACCCTGCAATGCGCGAAGGAATCGATCGGCCGCGTGCGCGTTGAGATCGAAGCGCTGCTGTCGATGGGGCTGGCGAATTCGCCCATGGCCAATGCGCAAATTCGCGTCGCCAGCGGCAACTTCGTCACGGCGCGCCCGATCGGCGTGATCGACGGCGTCGATCTGCTGCATACCGGCGAGACGCGCAAGATCGACGCTGCCGGCATCCGCGCCTGCCTCGACGATAACGATGTCGTGCTGCTGTCGCCGCTCGGTTATTCGCCGACCGGGGAAATTTTCAACCTGACCCTGGAAGACGTCGCGCTGCAGACGGCGGTCGCGCTGTCCGCCGAGAAGCTGATATTCATGATGGACGCGGCCGGCATTACCGACCGCAAGGGCCAGTTGCTGCGCGAATTGACCGCGGCCGAAGCTGACGCGCAACTGCAGACTGACAAGGGCAAGGAGCGGGCCCAGCACATCCCCGACGATGTTGCTCTCTACTTGCCGTGCGCGGCGCAAGCCTGCCGCGCCGGTGTGCAGCGCGCGCATTTGATCAGCCGCCATCTCGACGGCGCGTTGCTGCTCGAACTTTTCACGCGCGATGGCATCGGTACCATGGTGACGCGCGACGCGCTGCAAAAGCTGCGCCCGGCCAATATCAACGACATCGCGGGCATCCTCGCGTTGATCGAGCCGCTCGAACAACAGGGCGTGCTGGTGCGGCGCAGCCGCGAATTGCTCGAGCGCGAGGTCAATCATTTTGTGGTCGTCGAGCACGATGGCCGCATCGTCGGTTGCGCGGCGCTGTATCCGTTTGCGAAAAACGGCGCCGGCGAGCTTGCCTGCCTGACTGTGGAGTCGGCCTATCGCGATTCCGGCGCCGGGCAGAGCCTGCTCGACAACATTGAAGCCAAAGCGCGTCGGCAAAAAATCAGGAAGCTGTTCGTTCTGACGACGCGGGCGGCGCACTGGTTTATCGAGCGCGGCTTCAGCGAGACCGATGTCGACAGCCTGCCGCCGCGGCGCCAATCGTTATATAACTACAGCCGCCGCTCGAAAATTTTCGTGAAGCCGCTGCCGCGTTAGCGGCGGATGCCGGCTTGCCGCGCGATAATATGCTGTTACGGACAGAGGAAAAATCATGGCAAGAACAGTGCAATGTGTGAAGCTGAAGCGTGAAGCCGAAGGGCTCGACTACCCGCCGTACCCGGGCGAACTCGGCCAGAAAATTTTCGAGAACGTGTCGAAAGAGGCATGGAAGGGCTGGCTCGAGCACCAGAAGATGCTGGTCAACGAAAACCGGCTGAATCTCGCCGACATCAAGGCGCGCAAATATCTGGCCGAGCAAATGGAGCGGCACTTCTTCGGCGCCGGCGCCGAAGCGGCCGCGGGCTACACGCCGCCGAGCAAGTAGTTTGCGTCCTGCCGGGCAGGCCAATGCAAACGACATATCGAGGGGCATCGAAGGCCGCGCCCGGACCCAGGAGTCACCGTTACGGAAATCGAACTCAAGCTGCTGGTTGCGCCGGAACATCTGACGCGCTTGCGCCGGCATCCGCTGTTGCGCGCGGCTCAAGGTAAGAAAGCGCTCAGCCGCAGATTCATCGCCGAGTATTACGACACCGCCAAGTTCGACTTGCGGCGCGCCGGCGTTGGTCTGCGTTTGCGTCGCGAGGGCCGGCGCATCGTGCAGACGGTGAAACGCGAAGGCCGCGTCGACGGCGGTTTGCATCAACGCCCGGAGTGGGAGACCGAAACGCGCGACGGCAAGCTCGATTTCGCCGCGCTCGCAGAAACCGGCTGGTGCAAGCACTTCGACGATCCCGATTTGCGGAATCGTCTGCAGCCGATATTCACGACCGAATACCGACGCACGACGCGCATCATCGAACCGGGCCCTGGCTGCGTCATCGAATTTTGCCTCGATCAGGGCGAGATACGCGCGCAGGGCAGGGCGCACCCGATCTGCGAAGTCGAGCTCGAACTGCGCAGCGGCGAGCCGTCCGCGCTCTACGATCTCGCGCTGGCGCTCGACCAGACCATACCGCTCAAGATCGGAAGACATTCCAAGCCCGAGCGCGGCTATCTGCTTTTGACCGAGCCTGCCGCGCAGCCGGTTAAGGCGGCCCCGATCGAACTTTTCGCGGACATGAACGTCGCCGCGGCGTTCAGCCACATCGCTTTCGACGGCATCGCGCATCTGGAAGAAAACGAGGCCGGCACGCTGGTGCACGCGGACCCGGAGTATCTGCATCAGATGCGCGTTGCGGTACGCCGGCTGCGTTCAGCTTTCAGCATGTTCCGCGCGGCTTTGTCCGGGCCGGAATTCGAACGGTATGCGGAAGAACTGCGCTGGCTCGGCCAGGCGCTGGGGCCGGCGCGGGACTGGGACGTGTTCACCATTGAAACCCTGCCGCAGATCGCCGCGCAGTTTGCCTCGCTCCCCGGCATCGATTGGCTCGGCAAGGAAGCGGTGCGGGCGCGCGCCGAGGCCAACGAGGTGGCGGCGCAAGCGATCGAATCGCGGCGCTATCAGCGGCTGCTGCTGCATTTATCGGCATGGTTGACAACCTTGCAGGCACCGCAGCAAGCGCCGATGAATGCAGACGCCGCGCCGACGGAATCGGCGGCGGGCAATCGCGCAACCGGCCAGGCAGCGGCAGCCGCGGCCGCGCCTTCAACGTTATCCGAATCGGCGGTCGTCGAGCCGCCTGTTGTCGCGGAGCCGCCTGCCATCGAAGGGCCGGCCGCGGCTGACCGCATCGCGCTGACCGGCATTCGCGAATATGCGGATAGCATCCTGAGCAAGCGCCGCAAACGGGTGAAAAAGTGCGGCCGCGATTTGGCGCAGCGTAGCGCCGCCGAACGCCATCAACTTCGCATCGCCGTGAAGAAACTGCGCTACGCGATCGAATTTTTTTCGGCGCTTTATGCGAGGAAAAAGGTGAAAGAATTTACCGCGGCGCTGACCGCGCTGCAGGAAGTTCTGGGCGCGTTGAACGACGCCGCGGTTACGCAGACGCTGCTGTCGCGTCTTCCAGCGTCCGCCGCGATCGAGCACGAAGCGGTCGGCATCGTGGCCGGCTACAGCGCCGCGCTGGCGCAAGCCAGGCAGGTTTCGCTAGACCAGCGCTGGAACGCGCTTCGCCGCCACAAAGCATTCTGGTAAGCAGGAGAGCGCTTGGCCCCGGGGCTCGATACGGAATCACTTCGGTTTGCTCCTCCCCACTTGCTGGGGAGGGCCGGGGTGGGGAAGGGGAGCGGAGCCGTGTGAAGTCCTGACCTTGCAACCGCCCCCGGCTTTTTTATGAACGGGCCAAACCCGGAAGGAGTGCGAACAATGGACGTGATTCTGTGGCGCCATGCCGAAGCCGAAGATGGAGGCGCCGATCTGCCTGACGCAGACCGCAAGCTGACAGCGAAAGGCCGCAAGCACGCAAAGCAAATGGCGCGCTGGCTGGAACCGCGCCTGCCGAAACAGACGACGGTGTGCGCGAGCCCGGCGCGTCGCACCCAACAAACGGCGCGGGCGCTGACCAAAAAATTCGAGACGCTGGACGCGCTCGGCACGGACACCACCGCGGCGGCGCTGCTGAAAGCGGTCGGCTGGCCGGGCGATAAAGGAACCGTGGTCATAGTTGGCCATCAGCCGAGTCTGGGCCAGGCCGCCGCCAAGCTGCTGTCGGGAAAATCCGGCGCCATCAGCATCAAAAAAAGCGCGCTGTGGTGGTTCAGTCAACGCGACGGAGGACCGCTGCTGCTGCGGGCCGTGATGTGGCCAGACCTGCTCTGACCGCAGCTTGATCGCTTTCCATTCGGAATCCGCTGTCGATCTGAAATTGCGACGCTCAATCCCGTTGCTCAACCCCATTCTGATAGCGCGCCAGAAAGCGTCTGTCGATGCGGTCTTTCCACCACAGACTGGCGCGGCCGCGCCAGTAAAATGGGCCCCAAGTGGCGAGGCCGTCGCCGCATCCGAGATTCAGGATCGCAA
>JACDAM010000274.1 GCA_013695435.1 Burkholderiales bacterium
GGATAAAGTGATGAAAATCGCCGGGCAGACGCAGGGTGTTAACGCCGTCAATAACCAGCTCAGCGTCAAAAATGTATCGAAGCAAAGCAGGGGCGGCGCAGGGCGTGGCGAACTTAACCTCGTGCGCGCAGACGCTGCGCGAATTCGTTCCGTGGATAACGAATTGATCGCGCATCGATTGTTCGATTCGAGCCCGCTAGCGCGTTACCGACCCTTACCGCGCGTTCCAGGGTCGGCAATCGATACTGCAATGCCTCCGGGCAGCATATAGGCCTCGTCGGCTTAGAGCACACCTATTCTCTGAAGTCCCAAGTTCTACACTTACCAAGCAAGGAGGACGAAAATGTTGCGCTGGGCCGTTATCTTTTTTGTAATAGCGTTAATTGCGGCGCTATTCGGATTCACCGGCATTTCCGCCGGGGCAACCGAAATTGCCAAAATCCTCTTTTTCATTTTCCTCGCTGTGTTCGTGATCTCGCTTATTGTCGGACTGATGCGAAGAGGGCCGTAGCAGAGGATCAGGTTTGGACCGAGGCGCAGGCAAAAACGGCCCCGACGGGCCGTTTTTTGTTTTACTCGCGTTTACATTGAAAAAATGCTGTCGTCGTTTCGAGACGTGGGAAGCGTTGTTAAATCAATGGTATAACCACAGCAAAAAATTGGAGTCTCATACCAACGACAAATCCTGCCCAGCGATTCGCAGAGACAACCTCCGTTCCTTCTTAAGTATATGATATTTCAGCATAATAAGTACTGGTATGGCGATTGCTTACTGATTCCATAAAGCAAGTCTGCGGGCGCAGGCTTGTAAAATAAATTCAAAACGGAGGTTAGGATGAATAATTTTAAAAAATCTGCGCTTACCGCACTCGTCGCGGGGGCGATAGGATTTAGCGGCTCACTGCTTGCGGCAGATGAAAAGTCGAAAGCGGATGCAAGCGTAGCACAGGATCCTAAGCTGGAAAATCTGGACAAGAGCCACCCGGCTACCGGTGATGCTGCGAGCGGTGAACAACAAGCTGCTACGCCAGCCAAGCAACCTGATTTGGAGACGGCTGGCAGCGCGCATCCGGCTGCAAAGAAAGGCGAAGACAAAGGTCAAGCGGGCCCTGCCGGGAAGGACGCGGCCGCTCCCGCTGCGGAACCAACAACAACAGCTGCCGATTCGACATCTGCCGGAACAACCGGAAATTCCCACTGGGGACAGATTGATAGTGACAGCGACAACTTAGTTACCCCGGATGAGATGGAAAAATTCCTCCAGGCGAAAAACAGCGCGGGTACTGCGGAGCCGAAAGCAACCGGCGCGGCTGGTCCCACAGGCGAAAGCGGTACGCTTGCGCCTGCGAATAAAGAGAGCATGGAAAAAGACGCGCAGCCCAAAGGTACTTCATCCAAGTAGGCATCCGGTCAGCGGAAGCTGACACAACTTCAACCACCTTTCCAACCACCAACAGGAGAATTTCTATGAGATATGCCGCAGTTCTAGCAGCCGCCGCGCTCGCGCTTGGCGCATGCGCGCAACAAGACGAGCCCAAGGTCAGCCAACCTGGCGCCTCGACATCTTCTACAACCAACCCGACGATAACCCCAGCGACGCCGCCAACCGGCCCCGCAGGGCCTTCCGGTCCGTCTGATACGATGAAGTCCCCGTCGTCGACTAGCCCCTCTGCCGTTCCGCCGTCTGGGCCGGGTGTGGATTCGAGTTCAGGCAGCCCGACCGGAAAAACCCCGACCGAGCCGAAGACCGACAAGTAACCGGGGCCTTTTCATAACTGCCTGGCCTTTCAACTGAACGCCCCGCATTCTGCGGGGCGTTTTCCTTTTGTCGCTTGATTCAAAAGACCGGATCAAGAAGCGGCGCCTGGCTGAACTGATCGACAAGATCATGTAGCGACCAGCTAAAGAGATAGATGTTTCCAACTTGGTCGTGTTTATAATAAAGGCTGCGCTAAGCGCAGAACTCTAAACGCAGAGCTGTATGCCCTTTTACCGGTTTGCTCAGAGTTTCCAGGATCGCATAAAGGGCCGCGGGTAATTTTGGCACTTTAGGGGGGGTCGGGCGAACGATGAATAAGAGTTCCAAGAAAGTCATAACGACTATCAGCGTAGCGGGTGCGATGCTCTTCAGTCCTGCTATCGCTCAGAATCAGCAGCCTGATCTTGAGCAATTGAAGCAGCAACTCGAGGCGCAAAGGAAGGAGTTAGCCGCCGAAAGACGCGCTCTTGAAGAGCAGGAGGCAAAACTGGCTGCGACGAAGCGCGCCCTGGCGGAACAGCAGCGCCGTTTGAATGCGCTGCAGACACAGATAACCGGTAAGCCAACGCCTGGTCAGACGGCCGAAACAAGGGAAACAACTCCGCCTGCGCAAGGCGCAGCGGCGCCGCAGCCCGTCGGACAAGCACCGGATGCATCGGCGCAAGCGCCGGAAATTCCTGCCCTCGTTGAAACTCGAGGCGTTCTCACTCCCAGAAACTCTCTGATAATCGAACCCTCCCTGCAATATTAACCTTAGAAAGGTTATGTTTGCGAGACTGTCGCGGCCCAGGGCCTCCCCCGAGAGAAGCCCTGACTTTGCCTCGCCAATCCGCGGAACTGTTGAATGCGGTTTTATCGCGGTGACTACGGATTACGAACAGAATACGAATGCGGTTTTATCGCGGTGACTACGGATTACGAACAGAATACGGTTCGACCACATGCTTTCAAACTCTTCCCGCGGGATAAGCTTTGAGCCCAGCGATGGATCGCCAACGAGTACCATCGCGTCGCGCATGCCTTTTACTACCACGAAATGCTGATACCCTTTGTAATTGATCAAAACGATGGCTGGCATATTATTCTTGACCAATCGCTCAAGAGAGCTTTGTAACCGTCCGCCTGGTATCCGCTCGCCTCGAGATAGTTCTTCATATCGAGCAGCGAAAATCCTTCGCGTTGGATGCGGCGTTGATCCCCAAGTCGAACATTGCGGTAAATATCTGTTGCTCGGTAATCGGATGCCCGTAGTGATACGTCAGCAGTGTGGCGACCGCGGCTGAGCCGCAGCTGAAGTCATATTGCTGGCGCACCGTGGTACGAAACCGGGCCTCTTTGAGACTGGTAACCCGGACGGATAAATTCCCTGCCGAAATACTGGAAATATTCACTGAAACTGCATGCGAAACGCCATCGAAACACATCATCAATCCAGCAATCGGCAGGAAAAATATTTTTTTCATGATGTTTATCGAGTAGTCAGATTGACGATCATTGAACTCTGGATGATGACTTGATTCCCGGAGTTCTGAATAACAGTCGAGATGCCTCCGGCATGCGAAAACGCGTTACCCGAAATAACATTCGATCCCGTGCTTCCGGAAACCAGGACGTTGTCACCAAGCTCTGCCGCCAGGATCACATCGTCTTGCAGATTTTCGCGGCCGGTTTGTGTTGCCAACACATCTACCGGAATCGCTAAATCCATCGCATCATCCGAAAATCCAGACTCGGAAAACGCAGATCCCGTAAAGAGACCTAAGCTTAAAATTAGCACTGTCATGCTGTTACGCATTGGTTATCTCCTCATGACCGATACGTGAATCTCGCAACCGCCCGGGGGCGCTCAAGCGCCCCCGGCAGCATCGCTTGCGATCAACGGCAACCGCAGCCGATGTCGGCGTTCATATTTACCGATTGCTGAGCGATCGCGTTGGTACCCGTGTTTTGGGACACCTGGCTGATGCCGTTCTGGTTTTGCAGAACGTTGCCGCTCAAGGAGTTGTTGCCGCTGTAATGC
>JACDAM010000275.1 GCA_013695435.1 Burkholderiales bacterium
CAGGAATGCGAAACAACCGCGGCTTCGGATTTCCTGGCTGTGGCCGCGGCGTCACCGTGCCGATTTCGATGAAGCCGAAACCGAGCGCAGCGAGCGCATCGATGTACTCGCCATTCTTGTCGAGGCCGGCGGCGAGTCCGACGCGGTTTGGAAATTGCAGCCCCATCAGCTCGATTGGGCTCGACATCGGCTGCGCGTGACCGAAAATGTTCAGCCGTTGCGCGTGCTTCAGCGATTCGAGGGTTAGATGGTGAGCAGTCTCGGCCTCGAGCCTGAACAGCAGCGGACGCATCAAACGGTACAGCATCGGCGTGCGGCGGTGGAGCCTGGCTTAAGCGCTGCGGCTTTTTGCGGGAAACCGCAGGGCGAACGTACTGCCCCGGGGCGGCAGGCTTTCGGCGCTGACGTCCCAACTGAAACGCTCGGCGATACGTCTGACGATGGCCAGGCCGAGGCCGCTGCCGCCCAGATATTCGTCCTGGCCGCGATAATGTCGCTTGAAGATATGCGGCAGATCGGATGCGGCTATGCCCCGGCCGGTGTCGCTGATGGCGAGAGTGCCATCGTCATAACGGAATTTTATGGCTCCGCGGTCGGTATATTTGGCGGCGTTTTTTATCAGGTTGGTCAGCGCGAGCTGCAGCGCCGGACGGTACACGTGCAGCACGCTGTTGTTGGGAATGATAAGTTCGATCTCGATGTCCTTCGCGGCCAATTGATCGCGAAACGGTGCCAGCGCCTCATCGATGGCCTCGCGCACATCGACCGCTTCATCGTCGCCGGCTTGCGTCTCGCGCGCCAGCAGTAAAAGCGCGCTCATGGTCTGCTCGATGCGCGCGCCGGCGCCGGCGATTGCCTCCAGGCGCTGCCGCGTTTTGGCCGACAGCGTCGGGTCTTCGCCGAGCAGTTCACAACTCGTGACGATCGCCGTCAGCGGCGTGCGCAACTCGTGGCTCAGATTGGCGGTGAACTCCTTCTCGCGCTGCAACAGTCGCCTCATGCGCTGGTCGTATTCATCGAACGATTGCGCCACGCTCACAACTTCTTCGTCGTGGTAATTCGAGGCCAGCGGCGGATATTGGATACCGGGCGTGCGGCCCGCGACGCGCTGCGCGAGATCGGCGACTTGCCTGACCAGCAGCCCGGACAACCAGAAGCCGAGCCCCACGGTAACTGCCGCCATGCTCGCCATGCCGAGCAGCAGGAATGTACGGAAGTTGGCAATGCGCTGTTCGTGGCGAGACGCGTCGTACAACAGATAAAACTCGGCGTCGTCCTGTTTGCGGACTTCGACATGAAATTCCTTGCCGTCGACGAAGATTTCCTGATGGCCGATTGCGAGGTTTTGCAAGTATGCCGGTAGAGTGCCGCGCTCGTTGGCAGAGACGATATATCCGGACAGGTCGGAATCATGACTCCGCGATATCCGCGGATCCTGCCGGTAGCGCGCGATCAGTTCGCTCATCTCGTCGGCCAGGATCGCGTTGATGAATTCCTCTTCCTTATCGTAGGTCACCAGAAAGATCGCAATGGTTTGCGCCGTGGTCAGCAGCATGCTGAACAGCGCGAAACTCAGCGCCACGCGTAGACGCAAACCGGGTCGAAAGCGCAGACCTGGCAACAGTCGCAAACCGGAGCGCAGGCGGGAGCCGGCCTTAGTGCGCATTATGTGCGACGAGGCGGTAGCCGATGCCGTGCACGGATTCGATCGGATCAAAGCCGCCCGCCCGCGCGAGCGCACGGCGCAGCGTGTGCATGTGGCTGCGCAGGGTATCGCTGGTCGCTTGCTCTTCGCCCCAGATCGCGAGTTCGAGTTCGGCGCGGGAGAAAACGTGATGCGGCCGCGCCATCATGCATTCGAGCAAGCGCATCGATTTCGGCGGCAGCCTGACGGGCTCTCCGGCAAATACGATTTTCAACCTGTCGGTATCGAATACCAGTTCGCCGACGCGAAGTTCGGGGTCAGCCACCTTACCACTGCGCCTCTTGTGCAGCGCCAGCAACCTGGCTTCGACTTCGCGCAATGCAAACGGCTTGACCAGGTAATCGTCGGCGCCCTGCGCAAAACCATCGAGCTTGTCGGCCAGCGTATCGCGCGCGGTCAGCATCAGTACCGGCGTATCGCGGCCGGCGTCTTCGCGCAGGCGCCGGCACAGCGTCAGACCATCGATGACCGGCAGATTGAGATCGAGCAGGAGGGCGTCGAAATCCGCAGTGACGGCGAGGTGCAGGCCGGTGACGCCATCGGCGGCCGCATCGACGACATGGCCGCGGCTTTCCAGATAATCGTAGAGGTTGGCGGCGATGTCGCGGTCGTCTTCGACAATCAGGATGCGCATCGCGCTGTTTGAAGTGCGCTACAACTGATCGTTGAGTATCTGCCAACGGCCTTCGATCAGCCCCTGGATCGGCTGAAAGTTGATCTTGTACGCCATCTTCGGACTGTGCGCGATCCAGTAGCCGAGATACAGATACGGCAGACCGAGTTTCCGGCACAGTTCGATTTGCCAGAGGATGTTGTAGGTGCCGAAGCTCGCGCGCGGGGTATCGGGATCGAAAAACGTGTAGACCGATGACAAGCCATCCTGCAGACGATCGACGATGCTGACCATGCGCAAATGCCGCTCTGCCGGATCGCGGAATTCGACCAGGCTCGAACGCACGTTGCTCTGCAAAAGGAAATGGCGATACTGCTCGCGGCTGTCGTTGTCCATGCCGCCGCCGGAATGCCGGCTCGATTGGTAGCGCAGATACAAAGCGTAGTGTTCGAGCCGGTATTTGAGTTCGAGCGATTCGGATTGCAGCGCATGGTGCTGTTTCCCGGCGCGGCGCTGCGCCCGATTCGGCTGGAAGGAATCGACCGGCACGCGCACCGGCACGCAGGCGCGGCAATGATCGCAATAAGGCCGGTAGGTGAAGGCGCCGCTGCGGCGAAAGCCGGAGCGCACGAGTTCGCTGTATACGGTCGCGTCGATCAGATGGCTGGGCGTCGCCACCTGTGAGCGCGCCATCGCATCGGGCAAGTAGCTGCACGGGTAGGGCGCGGTGGCGTAAAACTGCAAAACCGAAAGCGGAAAATCGCTGAGCAGCGTCATTTGCTGGCAGTAACAGGGGCAGATGCAGCGCTAATCGGATGGGCTGCCCATTTTGCAGCCGATGCCGGATAGTTTACCAACTCGCGCAGCATTGGAATAAATATTTCTCGGGAAAGAGGACGCGCGCCGAGGCTGGCAAGGTGCGCGGTTTCCATCTGGCAATCGATCAGGCCGAACCCCTGCGCGCGGAGCCGCGCGACCAGATGCGCAAGTGCAATTTTCGAGGCATCGGTGCGGTGCGCAAACATCGATTCGCCGAAGAACACGCGGCCGAGGGCGACGCCATACAGCCCGCCGGCCAGTTCATCATCGACCCAGGTTTCGATCGAGTGCGCGTAGCCCTGTTCGTGCAGCGCGCTATAGGCGCGAATCATCTGCGGCGTAATCCAGGTGCCGTCCTGACCTTGGCGCGGCTCCGCGCAGGCGCGCATGACGGGGCGAAACGCAGTGTCGACGCGCACTTCGTAATCCCGTTTTGCCAGCGTTTTGCGCAGGCTGCGCGAAACTCTGAATTCCCCGGGAAACAGTACCATGCGCGGATTCGGGCTCCACCACAGGACCGGTTCGCTGGCATCGAACCAAGGGAAAATGCCATGGCGGTAAGCTTCGAGCAGGCGCGCCGCCGACAGATCGGCGCCGGCCGCGAGCAAGCCATTCGGATTGGACAACGCGCATTCGATCGGTGGAAACGGATCGTTGCGATTCAGCCACGGAATCATTGCTCTTTCAGCAATACCTGATCGCGGTCCAGCCCGGTATCCTGGAACGAAATCGGATCTTCGATCGGCTCGAGGTGGGTGAGGATGGTGACGTTGCTCAGTTTGCCGCGAATATCGGCTTCGATCGCTTCCAGCAAATTGTGGCCGCGCTGCACCGACCACGCGCCCGGAACCAGCACGTGTACCTCGACGAAGCTGCGCGCAGCCGCGCAGCGCGTACGCAGCGCGTGGTACTGGATGCCTTCCTCTTTGCAATAGCGATCGAGCGTGTCTTGCACGGCGCGTTGCTCGGCGCGCGGCAGCGCCGCATCCATCAAGCCGTGTATCGAGCGCTGTATCAGCCGGCCGCCCGACCACAGGATCATGGCCGCAACCACGATGGCAATCATCGGATCGAGCACATGCCATCCGGTCACCGCGACTGCGGCAAGCGCGAGCAGGATTCCGGCGGAAGTCCAAACGTCGGTCAGCAGATGGCGCGCATCGGCTTCCAGCGTAATCGAACGATGGCGCCGCCCGGCGCGCAGCAGAATGCGCGAAACCGCCAGATTGACAATCGAGGCGAGGACAGCAATCGCGATGCCCAACTCGATCTGCTCGATCGGATGGGGATAACGAAAACGCTGAACCGCGGCATAAGCAATACCGACGCCGGCCACCAGCATCAATCCGCCTTCGGCCCCGCTGGAAAAATATTCGGCTTTTTCGTGGCCAAAAGCGTGGTCTTCGTCGGCCGGGCGCGCGGCAATCGCCAGCATCGCCCACGCCATCAGCGCGGCGGCAAGATTGACCAGCGATTCCATCGCATCCGACAGCAGGCCGACCGAACCGGTCGTCAGCCATGCGCCGCCCTTTGCGACAAGGCCGAAAACCGCCGCCGCAATAGACAACCAGGCGTAGCGGACGAGAGAAGCGCGGTTCACGCTGGCGGATGGCTGGCAGCGGGAGCGGAAAAGGCAGGGGGCAAAGGCATGGCGGGGCGCGCTGGATATCGACGTAGAGGAAGTTGCTTGCAGCATAAGCTTTGCCGTGCCGACATGGTAGGCAAGAAACGGCTGGCGGGCAACGGAAGGACAACACCGCCCGATGTTGCTTCTGAACGGCGGTCAGTCTTTCGTCACATCCGGAAACAAGCGGACGATTCGGGCGGACGAAATCTGCCGTTGCAATCGAGCGCACATTGGCATCGCAAAGCTATCGCACGCGTCGCGCTCCTACAGCTTCTTCACGCAGCGCTGCAGATCTTCGAGCGCAATGTCCTTGGCTTTCCGGTTCTGCTCCTTGATGCATGCGCCGAACTGGCGCGAGAACGCTATCGTCGCGGCCTGCGGCACGCCTTCCGGGAAGTCGGCTGCCATCCGTTTGCTGCACGCGCCGACCGATTTGCCGTAAACCGCTTCGAAGCTTCCGGCGTCGAGCTGGTAGCAGGCCAGCGCGCGCGGATTTGCGGTCAGATGGCGGCGCGACAATTCCGCAACGTAGGCCGTCAGTTTCAGCGTATCGATGATGCCGCCGATCGCTTGCGGCGGGACGGGCGCCGATTCCGCAAGATCGAGGACGAGGCGCGCTTTGGTGTAATCCTGTGCGGCCGATTTCCTGATCCATTCCAGAGACCTGGTCTGATCGTCCGGCAGCATCTGCGAATAGAGGCCTGCCAGTTGAAACTGCGCTTCGCCATCACCTGTCCCGGCCGCTTTTGCCAGCCAAATTTCCGCGCCGCGCAGATCGCCGAGCTTGACCAGCGCCTGGCCAAGCAAGACCTGCGCGCGAGGGTTTCCGCCATGACTCGCACTGTCGAGCAGTTCAGCGGCTTGCGCCCATTGTTCGCCGATAAAGAGCGCTTCGGCTGCGGCGATGAGCGCTTCGTCGGCAACCGCCAATGTCTCCTGCGGCGTGGCTTGCTGCCGGTCGCCGTACGTAAAAGTTCGGGTGATGTGCAATACATCCATCCGCCGTTTTACGGACGCCGGAAAGGGCGCGAATGGCGCGGCATTATCGATCGCCGTCATCAGGGTTCGGTCAACGAGCCGATGCCCGGAGGAGCTATCGATTTCGAGGGACTCGATCGAACCGTCCGATCTGACCGCAATTGTTACCGTTATCGCCCCTTTCTCGTCGCTTGCATTGCCCGGATCGACGATGTTGGCGGCGATTCGGTCCAGGCATCGATCGGCGTAGCGCCTAACGTCTTCTGCCTCGGCCTCGACGAATTTCGGTCCTGGCTGAACGGGTTGGCTGCTTGATTTCTCCGCAACAGCTTGTTCGGCGCGCTCGATTTGAGGGTTGCCGCTACCGCTTTGCGCCGTTTCGGTAACGAGCAGGCAAAAAGCAAAAATCGGGATCAGGCAGCAACGCATGGCGCAAGGGTGGACGGACTGTCCAGCTTTCCCGTTGAACCGGGATTCATGGCAAAAATGTGTCGGTGGACGCAATTGCAGTCTCGTCTGAGCAGTTGAAATTGGGTCGGACGCAGGTTGCCGCCGACTGCGGCGGTGTTCAGGTCGCCTCTCGAGCGGAACGCGAGCTAATTACAGGCCCGCCGCAGTCGGCGAACGAGGCAGAATTCTGGGTACGGTCCGGCAGATCATCACGCCAGCATCGCCGCAATAGCTTTCGCAAAGCGCGGAGGCGGGCGCGAGCAGGGGAGGGAGGTTGCGGTAACGCGGGGACGATTTGCTCCCTCCCCACTTGCTGGGGAGAGCTGGGGTGGGGAAGTGAAGCGGGGTCGTGTGGGAACTGATCTTGCAACCGCCACCCCGCCATCCCGGCGCGCGGACACGTTACCGCGAAGCGGCCGTTTGCGCGGGGAGCGCGCCTTGGACCCGCCTCCCGCAAGCGGGCCTGTGGCTAACGTGTCGGCGGGGCGCGCGGACACGTTACGC
>JACDAM010000276.1 GCA_013695435.1 Burkholderiales bacterium
GGTGCATTCGCCGAAGTAGCCGAGCAGGCTGTGCCGGCGGCAGCGTATCGATTCGCAGAATCCGAGCAGCGCATCGAGCTTCTGCCGCTCGAGGCGCTTGCGTTGCTCGCCCGCCTCCGATTCATCGACCATGCGCCGCAAGGTGACCACGTCGCCGAGGCCGTAGGCGAGCCAGGCTTCGGCGGGCAGGCCGTCGCGCCCGGCGCGGCCGGTTTCCTGGTAATAGCCTTCGATGCTTTTCGGCAGATCGAGATGCGCGACGAAACGGACATTGGGCTTGTCGATGCCCATGCCGAAAGCAATGGTCGCGACCATGACAATGCTTTCCTCGCGCAGAAAGCGCTGCTGATTTTTGCTTCGCGTCGCGCTATCGAGACCGGCGTGATAGGGCAGGGCGCGAAAGCCGTGGGCAGCGAGAAAGGCGGCGGTTTCCTCGACTTTTTTGCGCGACAGGCAGTAGACAATGCCAGCGTCATCGCGATGACCGGCCAGAAAATCGAGCAGTTGCTGGCGCGCGTTGCGTTTCGCCGTGATGCGGTAACGGATGTTGGGCCGATCGAAGCTCGATATGAACTGGCGCGAGGATGCAAGGCCGAGCCGTTCGACGATTTCCCTGCGCGTCGGACTGTCGGCGGTGGCGGTCAGCGCAATCCTCGGCACGGCCGGAAAGCTTTCGCACAGGATCGAAAGCGCGCGGTATTCGGGACGGAAATCGTGCCCCCATTGCGATACGCAATGCGCTTCGTCGATCGCGAACAGCGCGAGCGAGCTTTGCTCGAGCAAATTCATGAAGCGCGGCGTCAGCAATCGTTCCGGGGCGACGTAAAGCAGATCGAGCCGGCCGCGCAGCAGATCCTGTTCGGTTGCGTACGCCGCTTGCGAATCGAGGCTCGAATTCAGGAATGCCGCCTTGACGCCGAGCTGCAGCAACGCCTGCACCTGATCCTGCATCAATGCGATCAGCGGCGAAACGATGATCGCGGTGCCGTCACGAACCAGCGCCGGGATTTGAAAGCACAAGGACTTGCCGCCGCCGGTCGGCATCAGCACGAGACAATCGCCGCCGCCGATCAGATGCGTGACGATTTCTTCCTGCTCGCCGCGGAAATCCGGATAGCCGAACACGGATTGCAGGATTTCGCGGGCAGTCACGTTATCGCGGTCAGCTCAACCATTTAACAGGTCCATGCTTCTGCAAAGACTCAATCCACTGCAATCCCCGACGCCCGCGCGACGTCGGCCGGCGAAACCGCGACCGCGCTGTTGCCCCACGATTGCCGTATATAGGTGACGACCGCTGCGACTTCCTGATCGCTCAAATCCTGGCTGAACGGCGGCATGCCGTACGGCCGCGGATTGCCTGCAGTGCTCGGCGGAAAACCGCCGACCAGCACCATGCGAATGGCATTGATCGGATAGGGCATCAGTATCGATTGGTTGCTCGCCAGCGGCGGATAGACGCGCGGCACGCCCTTGCCATCCGGCTGATGGCAATCCGCGCAATGCTTTTTGTAGATTGCGGCGCCCTGTTCGAGCAGCGCTACGGCTTGCGTTTCGCTCGGCCTGACCTGGGGCTCGGCGCGCGCCGCATCTTCGTGCTGCTGCGATTTCAGGTAGACGGCCATCGCCGCGATGTCTTCGTTCGTCATGTGCTGCAAGCTGAAATGCACGACGGCGGCCATCGGGCCGTACACGGCGCTGCGCGACGATACGCCGGTCTTCAGCAAATTGACGATATCCGCGATCTCCCAACGGCCGAGCCCTGTCTCCTCGCGCGAAGACAGCGATGGCGCGTACCAGTCATGGATCGGGATCAAGCCGCCGGCGTAATCGTCATCCGCGACGGCGCCGAGGATGTTGCGCGCGGCGTGGCAGGCGTTGCAATGGCCGAGTCCTTCGACCAGATAGGCGCCGCGATTCCATTGCGCCGATTGCGCCGCATCATTCTCATACACGCCTTGGTTGAAATACAGCGCGCGCCACGCCGCGAGCAGCTTGCGCTGGTTGTACGGAAAGCGCAGCTCGTGCGGCCGGCTCGGCTCGCGCACGGGCTGTACCGCCTGCAGAAAGGCGAACATCGCGTCGGAATCTTCGCGCGTGACCTTCGTGTAATTGGTGTACGGAAATGCCGGATACAGCAGCGAGCCATCGATCGATTTCCCTTCGTGCATGGCCCGCCAGAAATCGTCGGCGGTCCAGTGGCCGATGCCGGTTTCCGGATCCGGTGTAATGTTCGGCGTATAGAGAGTGCCGAATGGTGTCGGCAGCGCAAGGCCGCCGGCATAGGCCTGGCCGCCGCGGATGCTGTGACAGCCAACGCAGTCGCCGGCCAGCGCCAGGTATTTGCCGCGCTGCGCCTGTGCGGACAGGGGTGCTTCCTCCGACCATGCCGGTTGTTGCGGGCCGCCGGACAGCGTCGGCGCCGCGCCCTGCTGTACGCCGCGCACAAACATTGCCGCGCCGATCACGATCAACACGACGACAACTGCGATGGCGATACGCTTCATGATCCTGGCTCCTTGCTGTCTTTGCCATCCTTGCCGAAACTTTCGCCGCTCGCTTCGGGAACGGCGATGCCCAATTCGGGGTCGGCGCTGCTCGCGCCGGGGACGACGCCGCAATCGATCGGCAGTCTGGCCGATCTGGCGAGCGCCGGCATCGAGTCCGCCGTCGCCCGCTGCGTGGTCAGATAGGCGGAGACGGCGGCTACATCGCGCGGGCTCAAGCGGCTCGCGATCTGCGACATGCAGTCAGGCTGCGCGCCATGGCGATGACCTGTCTTCCAGGCGCCGAGTTGGGCGACGATGTATTCGCGGTTCAGCCCGATCAGGCCGGGAATCGTCGGCTCCATGCCGGTCAGCGATTTGCCATGGCAGGCCGAGCAGGCAGGAATATTCTTGTCCGCATCGCCTTTTCGGACCAGCGCTTCGCCGCGCGCGAGTTCCTGTTCCGGGTAGCCACCGGCCGGCGCCGGGTATGGCGGCTGCAACCGCGCATAATGCGCAGCGATTTCGCGTAAATAGTCGTCCGACATATAGGCGACCATGTAGGTCATGATCGGCACTTCGCGCCGCTGCTCCTGAAAATTGCGCAACTGATTGTAGAGATACCCGGCCGGCTTGCCGGCGAGGCGCGGATAGTATTCGCTTTTCGCGATGCCCTCGCCTTGCTTGCCATGACAGGCGGCGCACGCCAGCAGGCGCTGTTCGAGCGTATCCGGGATTTGCGCTCCGGCATTGGCGCTGCTCTGCGCCTCGGTTGCGGCTTCAGTTGCGGCGTCGGTTGGTGCCCCGCTTGCCGCATCGGTTGCATTAGCTGTCGGCGGCGCAGGCTCAGCCGCATGCAACGGCGCTATGGCTGCCAGTGACAGAAAAAGGAAAAACAATCCAAGTTTTGCGTGCATGCGTTCTCCTCGCGTACCAGCCGCGCTACACATCGATTCGATCAATGCGGGGGGGTTGGGGTGTTACAGGCGTGTTTCAAGTGATGTCAGCGACAATGGCAAGCGGGCGGATATAGAGCACTTCAGACCGCCAAAAAAGCTTGGCAATTATAAAGTAAAGCGGGCAACGTCCATAAGGGGTCGAGACTTTTGCTCCCTCCTCACTTGCTGGGGAGGGCCGGGGTGGGGAATGCGCATCACCCCCGCCTGAATGCGCTCTGCCGGCGTCCAGAGGTCGGGTCCATCGGGCGATAGTCATGTAACTTGTACATTTTGCATGTAGATATTACCCACTCTCCAAGCCTTACGACACCCGAAAAAGGGATGGCCCGAGGCAGCGCGGCGCGGATCGCGGCGGCACAACGCTTGCTTTTGTGCAGAGCGCGGCATACCCCCAACATTTCGCTTAAAGGAGTTCACTATGGATAAAGACGACGTTGTTTCGACCCTTAATGATTTGATCGAAACCTGCAAGGACGGCGAACAGGGCTACAAAACCTGCGCCGAAAACGTCAAGGACAGCGAGCTGAAAGTCGTGTTCGCCAACGGCGCGCGGCGCTGTGCGGAAGGCGCGCAGGAACTGCGCATGCAGGTGCAGCGGCTGGGCGGCGATGCCGAGACGAGCGGCAGCATTGCGGGCGCCCTGCATCGCGGCTGGGCCAATATCAAATCGGCTGTGACCGGCAAGGACGACAAGGCGATTCTCAACGAAGTGGAACGCGGCGAAGACGTCGCCGTGAAGTCGTACCGCGACGCGCTGGATTCCGATTTACCCGCCGATGTGCGCACGATTGTCGAGCGCCAGTTCCAGGGTGTTCAGCAGAATCACGACAAGGTCCGCGATTTGCGCAATCTTTACGCCAGTCGTTAAAAAAGGCAGGTCGAGCGTCTGCGGAACTTGGTGATCCTGGTATATGCACTGCGGCGGTGTTCTCCTTTCCCCTGACCGGGAAAGGTCCCGCCGATTCCCTTGCACAACCTCTGCGAAACAGCACTTACAGTAAGCAGCAGTTTCGCTCAGGTTTCCGTTTCATCACCGTACACTTCGATATCGATAGGCTTGAAGCGGTAATTGTTCGACATCTCGGCCGAACACGCTGTGACGCCGACGATCAGATCCATCTCGGCGCGCAAGTCGATGTAATCGCCAGCTTTCGATTGCGGCGGCGCGATGGTCAGCTTGCCGTCGGCGCCGATAGCCACGTTCATGAAAATATTGAACGTAGTCGGAATGCGGCTGGGGGCGATCCCGAAAGCGGCCAGTTGCGTCTGCAAATTGTCGAAGCAACTGGGATGCGGGGCATCGTTGTTGTAGATGATCCTGAATGTCTCGGCGCTGCACGGCGTCAACAGGAAATCGTGGCGGCCGACCTTGTCTTCGACGATCGTGAACATCGGATTGCTGAGGTTTGAATAGAGCACGTGCCCGCTGGTCAGGTAGATGGTATTGGCATAATCGATGCTGCGGCCCGACGATAACCACTCATCGCGATCGGCACGCGCGAAGGCGGTCAGATCGGACACCTGTTCACCTAAACGATCGATGACGCGCACAACTTGCCCGCGTTCGATTTCGAAAGCGGTTCCAGTCTGCGGCTCGAGTGTATAGAGCGCGATCCGCTGCAATCAACGAACTCCGCCGATAGCCGATTTCCGCATCAGCGGATGCTGTTGCGGGGCGAAAACGGACAGCGCCATCCCACCTCAACGCGCCGCCCCGAGTATTGACGCGCCTCCGATTGCTCGCCGAAATTGCTCAGGTTGGCGTTGAGGCTTCCCTGCAAAGCCAGTTCGCGCTCACGAATGACCGACTGCATGCGATCGAAATGGCCGGATTCGCGCAACTGCTCGAACTGGTTATGCGGATTGAATACCAGCGCCGGCCACGCGAAGCGCCGCGCCAGGCGCGAGCTTTGCGGATGCAGGCCGATCACGAAAAACCCCTGCTCGGCGAAACTGAACGAAAACTCGGCGTCAGCGGGATCGTTGCTGACAGCCGGATCCCAGACATGATGCGCGCGATCGAGCTCATGCAGATGCTGCAATTGCGCCCACAGCAGGCGCTCGAATTCTTTTTCGGTTTGCGGAACCGGATTGGCGAAGCTGGCGAGAAAGGTCGAGAATCCGCCTTCGAAGCTGGCCTGGTCCCTGACGAATTCGTAAAGATCGCAAGCGAGGCCGGCCGTCGCCCCGGCCGATGCGAGGGTTCCGTATTGGCCGAGCCGATAACTGCCGCGCGAAATCGCCGACTTGGCGCCGACGCAGGAAAAATCCGAATCGAGGACGTGATCGCGAAACGATCCATGGACTTGTTCGGCCAGCGCCGACGGCGCGAGGTGGGGCGCGAGCGGGCGTACCAGTTCCCCGTCGTGATACGCCGCGTAGTTGCTATTGACGCGCGCGAGGGTGCTGTCAAAGGGATTGCTTTTTCTCGCGCGTATGGATAAGTCGGTCATAAGTGGTATGCGCTACGAACGCTAGCTGCAGCCGATCGACTTGCGCGTCGCTCTGGTTGGAAAAACACTATGACGCAAGTTGCGTTCCGACCGTTTTTCGGGCGGGACGTCGAGGAGCGGCCGAAGCGCCCTGTAAAAGCTACGCTGCGATTGTAAAAAAGGGACTGGGCAGCGTTGAGTGAGTCTCCATGGCCGGTCCCCCGGGATTTCGACTGGAGCCTGCCCTCGAAGGCTTTAATGGGGGCGGGGAATAACCACCTGATCAAGGCTTCGCCGTAGAAGGTACGGCGCGGGGAATACGGAAGCGTTCAGCCGATCAACGACCGAGCGCGCTCATCATCGTTCCGGATAACGCGATCCAGCCGCGGCGTCACGCGGTGCAAGTTCGTCGAGCCGAACGAGATCTTCCGCGTCGAGTTCGACTTCAGCAGCGCGCACGTTTTCCTCAAGATATCCGCGCCGCCTGGTTCCGGGGATCGGCACGATGTCCGGGCCCTGCGCCATCACCCACGCCAGCGCCAGTTGCGAAGCGGCGATGCTTTTCTCTTTTGCCATCGTCTGCATGCGCTCGACGAGCTTCAGATTCTTCGTGAAGTTGTCAGCCTGAAAGCGCGGTGAATCGCGCCGGTAGTCGCCTTCCGGCAGGTCGTCCAAGCTCTTGATTTGTCCGGTCAGAAAGCCGCGCCCGAGCGGACTGTAGGCAACGAAGCCGATGCCGAGATTGCGCACGAGCGCGAGAATGTCATCCTCTGGTTCGCGGCTCCACAATGAAAACTCGGTTTGCAGCGCCGTGATCGGATGAATTTCATGCGCGCGTCTGATCGTTTTTGGTCCGGCTTCCGAAAGGCCGATGTAGCGGACTTTTCCCGCTTGCACTAGATCCGCCATCGTGCCGACCGTGTCTTCGATCGGCACGTCGGCGTCGACGCGATGCTGGTAATACAGATCGATGGTATCGACGCCGAGGCGCTTGAGACTGCCGTCGCACGATTTCTTCACATAATCCGGGCGGCCGTTAACGCCACGGAAAGAGCCGTCGTCGCCGCGCACGACGCCGAACTTGGTTGCGATGACAACGTCATTGCGGCGACCGCTGGAGCGCAGCGCGCGCCCGACCAGTTCCTCGTTCGTGAACGGACCGTAGACATCGGCGGTATCGAAAAAATTGATGCCGAGATCGCACGCGCGGTGAATGGTTGCGATCGACTCCGCATCATCGCCCTCGCCGGTGAACTCCGACATGCCCATGCAGCCGAGTCCCATCGCCGAGACGACCAGGCCTTGACTACCCAGCTTGCGTTGTTTCATTCCGGTTCTCCGGCTGCGGTTGCCTGGGAAGGGCCAGGGTACCCCAAACAAGCGCGACGCAACTTCTCCCCACCCCAGCCCTCCCCAGCAAGTGGGGAGGGAGCAAAGCACACCAGCTTCGATCCGCACGGTGTTCCGGAGAATCGATTGACCGACGATGGGATGGCCCAGTTTTGAAATGCCGACGGCGAGGTCGGACGTCGCGCGGGTTTCGAAACGGTGTTACCGCGTATCGACCCTGATCACAAAATCTGTGGTCTGTTCGCCGGCCACTTTCAGTTTGCCTATGCGCAGCGTGCCCCGAATATTCCGGCCTTCCAAACCGTCGAGCGGAAGCATGTCGCTACCCTTACCCGGTTTCGCGGACTTCTTCTCAGGCGCGCGATAGCGGTCGAGATCGATGCTATCGACCTTGAGCGCAAAAGTCGCTGCCGGTTTCGAAAAGTTGCTGACAGCGATACCGCCGGTGAGCGTGCTGTCGTCGAGCTGCAAGGTCAGGTCGCTCATCTTCAGGCTATCCGGGGAGCTGTCGATTTCGGCGCTGAGCGCCGCACGGCTCAAGACCTTGGCATCGGCGGTCTGCGGCGGTTTCATGCCGAGGCGCTGCATGACATCGCGCGGATTGAATGGCGCGATTTTCAGCGTTCCGCTCGCGGACGGCTCATCGCCCACTTTACCTTGCAATTCTCCCTCGGCCACGAGTCCGGCGCCCGCCAGTTTGAAGGATTCGATGGTCAGCATTTCCGCTTGCAATGTCGCTGAATCCACGGCCAGCTTCAAGTCGACGCTGTCCGGAAGGTTGCCACCTTTGATCTCGGCGGCGGCAAGCAGTTTTCGCAGTTGATAATACGCGCTATCGGGGTCGGGGTTGATTACGCCGCGTACTTCGATCCGGGCGTTCAAGGGAGCGCTCGACAAGGTGCCATCGATGTCGAAATCGATGTCGGTTTTCGGCGCGAGCGCGCCGGTCCCAATATTCAACCGCTCCAAAGTATGGAGTTTGCCGGTGCCGCGATCGTCCATGGTCAGGCTCGCGTTTCTGATGTCCAATCCGCCCAACGTCAAGGCGCCCGCATCCTTGCCGGACTTTGGTTGGCGTCGTTTGAGATCGTCCCAGTTGGTTTTTCCGGCTTTATCCTTGATCAAACTGAGCGCGAGGCCGTGAATCGAGAGCGCGTCCATCTGCAGCTCTTTTTTGATCAGCGGCAGAAGTTCGACCCGAACCTGCACCCGCTTGACCGTCGCGAAAGGCGCTGGTCCGAAGCCCTCGGCATTGCCGAGCGCCAATTGCTCAGCGCTGACGCCGAGCCTGGGCAGAAACTCGAGATCGATGTCGCCGCCGATGGTCAGCTCGCGTCCAGTCTTGTCCTTGACCCACGAGGAAACCTCGGGTTTGTAGTCGTTCGGATCAAAGAAAATCGAAACCGCGGCAACGGAAACGACGATGAGCACAACGATCGCCGCCAACACCCTGGCGACGATCTTGAGGCCCTTGCTCACCGCGCGTCCTATTTGGTGGGGGTGAAGTACCTGGCCTCGAGCAGGCGCACGACCTTTTCATATTGATCGTCGAAGGTGCGGCTCACCTCCTGCATGAGTTTTTTGCGCTGCGGGTTGGTTTCCCTCGCGCTGAGGGTTTTGGCGAGATGGCGCTCGGAATTCAGCACGCCCGATTGCGTCAGCAACAACAGGCGTTCGAATTCCTTGCCGGTCTGTCCGAGCAAATCCTTGAGGCGTTCGAAGTTCGCCGACTTGCGCGCTTCGACTTCGATCGCCGGCAGCGGCTTCAGTTTGAGTTCAAGCCGCGGATCGCGCTTCGCCATTTCGTCGAGATCCTTCTGGACGCGCTCGGCCGCATCGGAAATTCCGCCGATCACTGTTTTGACGTCTTTCGATTCGAGCTTGATGAGCAGCAGCTTGTCCGACTGCTTTTGTGTGGACACGGCATCGTAGAGCATGCTGTAGCCTTCGTTCAGCACGCGTTGATTGTGGCCGGCCGATGGCGGTTGCTCGACCGGAGCGGTAGCGCATCCGCCCAGAAAAAATACGCAGATCAGAATGGCGCGATTCAGCATGTCCTCTCCCAGTTACGGGTGGCAAAACCTCATTTTGATTTGTCCGCGATTGCGGCGATTACTTACAGGCCGGAATCAGAGATGATGCGATTCTCCCTCCTTTCCAGGGATGGGTGGCGCGCACCGGACGGGGTGTTCAACTCACGAATCACGCGTTTTATCAGGCTTCGGGTGCGCGGTTTAACTGGGTTTTTTCCGCGAGCGCGGCTTGCACCCAGCCGTCCTGAAATCCCGCCAGCACGAGCAACGCCGGTCCGCCCAGAAAGCAGGGCGCGAGTTTGAGGATCGCGCGCCGCATTATCTCCTTCGGTGGCGAGCGCGAACAGTGAGACTTGTAACAGCCGTACCACGAAGTAGGCGACGCCGAACAACAGGGCATGCTCGCCGAAGGCGTCGGGAATCGCGAGCGTGACCTCGAGCATGGCCGCCATCGCCGAAAGGATGATGAGACGCGCCGGAATCGCGTCCTCGGCGGGAACCGCGTTGGTCAGCCACGAATACGTGACCCATGCCCACCACAGCACCGCGAGCAGGGCTGCGTCCTGCAGCAGCCCGAGCAAGGTCAGATTGTCCGCAAGAAAGCCGGTGAGTTGCGCGAAGGCGTACACGAAGACAAGGTCGAAGAACAGCTCCAGGAAACTGGCGCTGGAGCTTCCTTGCGATGACGACGCATCCTTTGCCACGCTCATGCGATGCGTCTATTCATTCGCAAGAATTAACGCTGCGCCTGCGCGCTTTTCTTTTCCGGCACCACCCAGTAATAGACCTTGCTGCGGTCCACATTCAGGGTCTTGAGCGGTTTCCAGTCGCCCATGTCGAACGAATGCGACACGATACGTGTGCCCGGCTTCAATTCACTCAGGAGTTTCGGGCGCAGCTTCAGGTTGAGGCTGTTCAAGAGATAAAGCGTCACAACCGTCGCCTTGCTCAAGTCGATTTCGAACAAATTGCCCTGGATGAATTTGACCTTGTCGGTGACGCCGGCGGCTTTCGCATTGGCGTTGGCTTCCTGGATGCGCTCGGGATCGATATCGACGCCGACGCCGCGCGTGCCATACTTTTTGGCGGCGGTGATCGGAATCCGGCCATCGCCGGAACCGAGGTCGTACAGCACGTCGTTCTTGCCGACCTTCGCCACCTTCAGCATCTCGGCGACAACAGCCTCGGGCGTCGGCACGAAGTGCACGTCCGGTCTGACTTCTTCGGCGATGGCCGAGGTTGCGAAAGCCAGGGTCGTCCAGAACGTTCAGCAGCAGATACTTTTCTTCAGCATGGTGTTTTCTCCTTTCAAGGTTGATTGATTACAGGTTGGCAAAAATCACGTCATTCAATGGGTCAGACACGATCGAGACACTCCGAGACAGGAATCTGGTGCCGGAGTTTGATTGTCTACTCAGAAAGACCGGACATGAGCCTGAGGCCGCACGATGTTGTGCCGGAATCGACCATGGATCGGTGCACTTGCTATTGAGAGCAATCGAAACGGAAGGCACTATGGAGGCCATGGCAAGCAAGGGAGTGAAAATGGCATCTCGGCGAGACGGTAAGGCGAGTCTGAAAACAACACCCGTAGCGGGTAGCTACGGCATTCGCGACAACCATGGGCGCGGCGCCGTTGCGCATTTCCTTGCTGAAAAAATATCCGAGGATAGCGCTCTATCCGTCGTGTCAGCCTATTTCACAATTTACGCCTACCATGCGCTGGCGGACAAGCTGGGCAAAATTGAAGGACTGCGATTTTTATTCGGGGAGCCGCGCTTTATCGCCTCACTCGACCCGGAAAAGACCTACAAGAAATCCTTCAAGATCGAAGACGAAGGCCTGGAACTCGCCAACCGTTTGCAGCAGAAAGAGATTGCCCGCCGCTGCGCAGCCTGGATTCGCGACAAGGTCGAAATTCGCTCGATCCGGCAGGCCAATCTGCTCCACGGCAAGCTTTATCACATACACGACGGCCACCGCGAGCATGCGATTCTCGGCAGCTCCAACTTCACTCGGCGTGGTCTGGGGGCTTTCCGCCAATCCGAATATCGAACTGAACCTGATCGTCGACAGCGATCGCGATCGCACCGACCTGAAAGCCTGGTTCGACGACATCTGGTCGGACGACGATCTGGTGGCGGATGTCAAAGGCGAAGTGCTGGGTTACCTCGAACAGCTCTACGTCAATCACGCGCCCGAGTTCATTTATTTCAAGACGCTTTTTCACGTCTTCGAGCGCTTTCTGTCGGGGCAGGCTGACGATGCAAGGCTGTTTGACCAAACAGCCATCGTCGAGACCGATATCTGGAACGCGCTGTTCGATTTTCAGAAGGACGGCGCCAAGGGCGCGATCCACAAGATCAACGCGCACAACGGCTGCATCCTTGCCGACAGCGTGGGCTTGGGCAAGACGTATTCCGCGCTGGCGGTTATCAAATACTACGAGCTTCGCAACCATCGCGTCCTCGTGCTTTGCCCTAAAAAACTGCGCGATAACCGCACGGTCTATCTCGCCCATAACAATAGCGAACTCAATCCGTTCCTCAGGGATCGCTTCGCGTATACGGTGCTTTCGCATACCGATCTTTCCAGGGAAAGCGGCAAAACCGATGGCATCGATCTCGCCACCATCAGCTGGGGTAATTTCGATCTGATCGTCATCGATGAATCGCACAACTTCCGCAACAACGTAAAAGGCAGGCGCGACGAAGACGGCAACGTCATTCGCAAAAGCCGCTACGAGCGCTTGATGCAAGACATCATCCAGTCGGGCGTCAAGACCAAGGTATTGCTGCTATCCGCGACCCCGGTCAATAACGACCTTGCCGACCTGCGCAACCAGATTTATTTCATCACCGAAGGGCAAGACAACGCTTTCGCGCAAAGCTTCAGCATCAACAGCATCAAGGAAACGTTGTCCACGGCGCAAAAAACTTTCACCGAATGGGCCAAGCGCGCAGACGAAAAAGATGCGCGTGATCTGATGGATCGCCTGTCCGCGAGCTTTTTTACCTTGCTCGACGAACTCACGATCGCGCGCTCGCGCAAGCATATTCAGAAGTATTACAAAGCTTCACTGGAGCCAATCGGCCAGTTTCCCAAGCGCAAAAAGCCGGAATCGATGTACTCGGAAATCGATCTGAAAAGCCGCTTTCCTTCTTACGATCAGTTGAACGACGATATCTCGAAGTACCAGTTGTCTCTGTATAACCCGTCGCGCTTCGTGCATGAAGAGTTCAAGGCGCAATACGAGGAAAAAAGAATCCGCAACTTCTCGCAAGCCGACCGCGAGCGCTTCCTCATCGGCATGATGAAGGTAAATTTTCTGAAGCGGCTCGAAGCTCGGTATCGTCGTTCGCCATCACGATGAACCGCACTGTGGAGAAGATCGAAAATCTGGAAAGCCGTCTGCGAAAATTCAAAGACCATCAATCGCAGATCGCGGAAGACGTTCAGGCCGATTTTTTCGAAGAGTCAGACGAAGAAGATGAAGATCTCGCCCGGGCTTTTCAGGTCGGCGGCAAGCTCAAGTTTCAGATGGCGCACCTTCGAATCGATGACTTGGTTGCAGGCTTTAGGGAAAGACAAACAACAGCTTTCCCGTCTCGCCAATGATACGCAGGCTGTAAACGCGCAACGCGATGCCAAGCTCGCCGAACTGCGTAGGATCATCGAGCAAAAAATCAGGCATCCGACCGTCAATAACGATGGCGAAGAGAATTGCAAGATCATCGTCTTTGCGCATTTGCCGATACCGCCGCGTATCTATACGAGCAACTGGAAACCTGGGCAAGAGAAAAGCTCAACGTTCATATCTCGCTCGTTTCCGGAGGCGCAAGGCCGAATCGCACAACTCTGGGCCGCCCGGAGTTCACCAACATCCTGACCAACTTTGCGCCCAGAGCCAAGCAACGCGCCAAAATGGTGTCGATGCCGCAGCACGACGAAATCGACATTCTGATTGCGACCGACTGCATCTCCGAAGGCCAGAATCTTCAGGATTGCAATCTGCTAGTCAATTACGACATTCACTGGAATCCGGTGCGCATCATTCAGCGCTTCGGCCGTTTCGATCGCATCGGCAGCCGCAACGCGTCGATTCAACTGATCAACTTTGGGCCCACCCCCGACCTGAACAAATATATCAATCTCAAGAACCGTGTCGAAGCGCGCATGGCTTTGGTCGACATCGCCGCCACTGCTGAGGACAATATTTTGCAGGCCGAAGACCAAGAGAGCTGATTCAGGAAGACTTGCGCTACCGCGACAAACAATTGCTGAGATTAAAAGACGAGGTGCTCGACCTCGAAGACTTCAACGAATCGGTTGCGCTCAACGAATTCACCCTCGACGATTTCCGTCTCGAACTCGCCAACTACATTGAAGCAAATCGGGAAAGCTGGAGGAAGCGCCCTATGGCCTTTACGCTGTCGTGCCGCCGCACGCCGAATACAAAAACCATTCAGGCGGGCGTCATCTACTGCCCTAAACAACGTCTGGACGCTACCGGTAACGAAGCGGTAAACCCATTGCAATCTCACTTCCTCGTATACATACGCGATGATGGCGAAGTGCGCTACAACTTCACCAGCCCCAAACAGATTCTTGACGTCTTTCGGGCTGTATGCCAAAACAAAACCGAGCCATACGCCACTCTATGCGAGCTGTTCGATGCCGAGACCAGCGACGGTCAAGACATGTCGCGCTACAGCGCGCTGCTGGAGAAGGCGGTTGCCGCTATCGCCGCCCAATTCGGCAGGAAGAATACCGGCAATCTGTTCGCGGGCCGCGGCGGCAAGCTTGTAGACGCCGGTAACCAGGTGAAGTCGAGTACGGACTTCGACTTAATCACTTGGTTGGTGATAAAGTAGATACTGTTTCATACCTACGCCGAGGTTGCCGTGGTCGCCATCGCAAAACTGTTCAAAACCGGCAGCAGCCAGGCAGTCCGCTTGCCCAAAGC
>JACDAM010000277.1 GCA_013695435.1 Burkholderiales bacterium
GACGCCAACATTTTCACCATTGCCGATCTTTCCACCGTGTGGGCCGAGCTCGTGGTGTATCCGAAGGACCTGAATGCGATCAAGGCTGGCCAGACGGTGCTCATAAAATCCAGCGTCCTGCAATCGGTAGCAACGGGAACGGTTTCTTACATTGGCTCGCTGGTCGGCGAACAGACCCGGGCAGCGACGGCGCGGGTCACCCTGCAAAATCCCGACGGTCTCTGGCGGCCGGGATTATTCGTCGAGGTCGAATTGACTGCGGATCAGACGCAGGTTCCGGTCGCGGTTGCGGTCGATGCCATCCAGACCGTGCGCGATTGGTCGGTGGTGTTCGGGCGTTACGGCAAATTCCTTGAAGCGCGTCCGCTCGAATTGGGGCGCAGTGACGGGAAGATGGTCGAGGTCCTGGAAGGGTTTGCAGCGGGCCAGCCATATGCCGCCGGCAACAGTTTCGCCATCAAGGCCGAGCTTGGCAAGGCCGGCGCCACGCACGATCATTAGGGAGAGAACCATGTTCGAACGCATTCTGAAATTCTCGATCGAGCAGCGCTGGACGGTATTGCTGCTTGTGCTCGGCATGGCAGCGCTCGGCGTCTACAACTATCAGCGATTGCCGATCGACGCCGTGCCCGACATTACCAATGTGCAGGTGCAAATCAATACGCAGGCGCCCGGCTACTCGCCACTGGAAACCGAGCAGCGCATCACGTTTCCGATTGAAACCGTGATGGCCGGCTTACCCGAGCTCGAAAACACGCGCTCGGTCTCGCGTTACGGCTTGTCGCAGGTGACGGTGATTTTCAAGGACGGCACCGACATCTATTTCGCGGGTCAGCTCGTCAACCAGCGCATTCAGGAGGCGAGAGGCCGCTTGCCTGCGGGAGTCGAGCCGGCGATGGGGCCAATCGCAACCGGGCTCGGCGAGATTTTCATGTGGACGGTCGAAGCCAAACCGGACGCGAAAAAGCCGGATGGCACGCAGTACACGCCGAGCGATTTGCGCGAAGTGCAGGACTGGATCATCAGGCCGCAACTGCGCACGGTAAAAGGCGTGACCGACGTCAATTCGGTCGGCGGTTTCGTCAAGCAGTTTCATGTCACGCCCGATCCCGACAAGCTCATTGAATATGGCTTGAGCTTGCAGGACCTGGTCACTGCGCTCGAACAGAACAACGCGAATATCGGCGCCGGATATATCGAAAAAAGCGGTGAACAGTACCTGGTCCGCGCGCCTGGGCAGGTGACAAACCTCGATGAAATCCGCGACATCGTCATCGGCGCCTCCCGCGGCGTACCGGTGCGCATCAAGGATGTCGCGCAAGTGTTGATGGGCAAGGAACTGCGCAACGGCGCCGCGACCGAAAACGGCAAAGAGGTCGTGCTGGGTACCGTGTTCATGCTGGTCGGGGAGAACAGCCGAACGGTGTCGCAGGATGTCGCGACGAAACTCGCCGAAATTGCTCCAACCCTGCCTGAAGGCGTAATCGCCCAGACGGTTTACGATCGCTCGACGCTGGTTGATAAAACGATCAACACAGTCAAAACCAATCTGCTCGAGGGCGCACTCTTGGTGATCGCCGTGCTGTTCTTGTTCCTCGGCAATTTCCGCGCGGCCTTGATCACCGCGCTGATCATTCCGCTGTCGATGCTGTTCACATTCACCGGCATGTACACGAACAAAGTCAGCGCGAATCTGATGAGTCTGGGCGCGCTCGATTTCGGCATCATCGTCGATGGCGCGATCGTCATCGTCGAAAACTGCGTACGCCGATTGAGTGAAGAACAGAAACACCACGGCCGCGTGCTGACCCGCGCCGAACGCCTCGCGGTAGTGTTCGATGCATCGCGCGAAGCGCGGCGCCCGCTGCTCTACGGCCAGCTCATCATCATGGTCGTCTACCTGCCGATTTTCACGCTGACCGGCGTCGAAGGAAAAATGTTTTACCCGATGGCGTTCACTGTGGTCGCAGCATTGCTCGGCGCGATGATCCTGTCGATCACATTTATTCCGGCCGCGATCGCGCTGTTCCTGACCGGGAAAGTGGCAGAGAAGGAAGGCTTCGCCATCGCGTGGGCGAAAAAGCTTTACGCGCCGGCGTTGCGAACGGTATTGGCGAACCCGGCGCTGACGGTGACGGTCGCGATCGCTGCCGTCGTGCTCGGCGGCCTGCTCGCCACGCGCATGGGCAGCGAATTCGTGCCGAGCCTGAACGAAGGCGATATCGCGATGCACGCGCTGCGCATTCCGGGCACCAGTCTCAGCCAGGCGGTCGAGATGCAATACGCGCTCGAAAAGCGGATCAAGGAATTTCCCGAAGTCGACAAAATATTTGCGAAGATCGGCACCGCCGAAATCGCCACCGACCCCGTTCCGCCGAGCGTCGCCGACAACTTCATCATCATGAAGCCGCGCTCGGAATGGCCTGATCCCGATCGCACGCCGGAAGATTTTGTTGCCGCACTCGAAGCCGCGGTCATCCAGATCCCCGGCAACAATTACGAGTTCACGCAGCCGATCCAAATGCGCTTCAATGAATTGCTGTCCGGCGTGCGCGCCGATGTCGCGGTCAAAGTGTTCGGCGACGATCTGGATACGCTCGGCGCGCTCGGCAAACAGATCGAGGCGGTGCTGGAAACCGTGCCCGGCGCTGCCGATGTCAAAGCCGAACAACTGACCGGGCTGCCGGTGCTGACGATCAAAATGGATCGCCGGAAGATGGCGCGCTACGGACTCAGCACGGCGGAAGTGCAGAACGCGATCTCGATCGCGATCGGCGGCAAGGAAGCCGGCAGCATTTTCGAGGGCGACCGCCGGTTCGATCTGATCGTGCGCTTGCCGGAAAACGTGCGTACCGACATCGACGCGTTGAAACGGCTGCCTATCGAACTACCGCCGGTGGAAAACGCCGCGGCGCCCCGCGCCGTTCGCAATGGCTATGCGACTTTAGGCGAGGTCGCGAATTTCGAAGTCGCGCCGGGCCCCAACCAGATCAGCCGCGAAAACGGTAAGCGCCGCGCCGTCGTCACGGC
>JACDAM010000278.1 GCA_013695435.1 Burkholderiales bacterium
TGACGTTTTCGATGCCGCCGACGTCGGCGATCATCATGTTGTCGTGCATCTACTGGGGCGCGCTGTTCGGCGGCGCGATCACATCGATTCTGTTCAATATTCCCGGCGAACCGTGGTCGGTCGCGACCACGTTCGACGGCTATCCGATGGCGCAGCAAGGTCGCGCCGGGGAGGCGCTGACGGCGGCGTTTACGTCGTCGTTCATCGGCGCGCTGATCGCGGTTATCGTCATTACCTTTCTCGCGCCGCTGGTCGCGAGGTTCGCGTTGCGTTTCGGTCCCGCTGAATTTTTTGCCGTGCAATTGCTGACGTTCTGCAGCTTCGTCGGCCTCGCGCGCAGCAGCCCGGCGAAAACCATCGCCGCCATGATGCTCGGCTTCGCGCTCGCGTCGGTCGGGCTCGATACCGTTACCGGGACTTTGCGCATGACGTTCGGCACGACGGAGTTGCTGCGCGGGTTCGATTTCCTGATCGCCGTAATCGGCTTGTTCGGCATCGGCGAAATCCTGCTGACCATGGAAGAAGGCCTCGCTTTCAAAGGAGTGCGCGCAAAGATCAATCCGAGAGTCGTGTTTCACACATGGGCGCAGTTGCCGAAATACTGGATGACGGCCTTGCGCGGCACGCTGATCGGCTGCTGGATGGGAATCACGCCCGGCGGTGCGACGCCGGCGTCGTTCATGAGCTACGGCGTGGCCAAACGCATGTCGCGCGACGGCAGCAAATTCGGCACGGGACAAATCGAAGGCGTGATCGCGCCGGAAACCGCCGCGCACGCCGCCGGCACCAGTGCGCTGTTGCCGATGCTGACGCTCGGCATCCCCGGCTCGCCGACCGCAGCCGTACTACTCGGCGGCCTGCTGATCTGGGGTTTGCAGCCGGGGCCGCTGCTGTTTGTCGAGCAAAAGGATTTCGTCTGGGGCCTGATCGCGAGCATGTACCTCGCCAACATCGTCGGCCTCGCCATCGTGCTCACCACAGTGCCATGGTGGGCGGCGATTCTGCGCATCCCGTTCTCGATTATCGCGCCGATCATCGTCGTCATCTGCTCGGTCGGCGCATTCACCGTGCACAACGCCCTGTTCGACGTGGCGCTCATGCTGGTGTTCGGCGTCGTCGGCTATCTGTTCAAGAAACTCGACTATCCGCTCGCGCCGATGGTGCTGGCGCTGGTGCTCGGCGATCTCGCTGAATCCTCGTTCCGGCAGGCGATGTTGCTGTCGCAGGGAAGCATGGCGATATTTTGGGCCAATGGCCTGGTCGGCAGCATCGTCGCGCTGGCGTTGTTGATGCTGATCTGGCCGCTGCTCAATCATTTGTTCGGCAAGTTTCGCGGCGTCGATAAGTTGGCGGAAGAGCGCCCGATTGAATGAATTATTATGCGCAAAACGCTACCGCGCTCAAGCTTGTCGTTATAAGGTGCGCTGTCTTTCAGGCAATGAGACCGGGGCTGGGAAGATGAGATAGCTATGAAAAGCAGTGCAGCAAGTTTATGAAAAGTTCTGAGGTATTGCTTGATGCGTTAATGGTCTAGGGGAGAAGGGTATGGAAGACAAGAACGCGGCGCTAACCTACGCGGAACTCCAGAAGGCTATCCTCGCTTTCCACGAGAGGTGGAAACGACCGGGTATCGACGACTTGCCCTCAAGACTGAGCCCAATGCATTCCAAAGACCCAGTCGAATGGGTGCGCCTTTGGGCAGGAGACGGGGACCCGCAAAAGCACTCCAGGAAGGCGGGCGTCTACTCTTTTTTGATACTGACCAAACCTCCTCTACATCGGGGCAGCCGGAGGGATCGGCAAGCGCCTATACCAACACGGCTACATTCCTAGCTCACCGCTCACCCAATACGTGGCGATTCTGCACGTGCCCGACGAGTGTTGGTTTGAGCCTTGGGCGATCGAAGCGTACCTCATAAAGGAGCTTAACCCGCCGCGCAACAAGGTTGAGAGGAAGAAAGGTCAGCCAATCCCAAAATAATCGAAGAATGAGTCGTCAATCGGCGCGGCGAAAGTCAGTGATGGCTAAACGGCATCGAACACGCCCGTTCGCCTGAATCCCTTGCCCGATCTGTCAAGGGAATTGCAATGTCGGCGAGTCGTACAAGCGCAGGAATTCGTGTCAAAGCATTTGGAGAAGTCATGATCGCAATCATCTTCGAAGTCTGGCCCGCGGAAGGGCGCAAGCAGGAATATCTCGATCTTGCGGCGAGCCTGCGCCCGTTTCTCGATCAGATTGACGGCTTCATTTCCGTTGAACGCTTCGAAAGTCTGTACGAACCCGGAAAGATGCTGTCGCTTTCGGTTTTTCGAGACGAAGCCGCGGTCGCGCAATGGCGCGCGCTGGAGATACATCGCGGCGTCCAGGCCAAGGGAAGGAGCGGCGTTTTCAAGGACTATCGGCTGCGCGTCGCAGGCGTCATCAGGGA
>JACDAM010000279.1 GCA_013695435.1 Burkholderiales bacterium
ACAGAATCTCGACCGTGGTGTTTTCGTGGAAGTGCTGGGCTTTGTGTCCGACTGAGCGGCGATGCTTGAGGATGGAATAAAACATGATGCCGAACACGATTACGAAGATGACCGCACAGACCAGCAAAATCAGATTGTGCAGGTCGTACATCTGGCGCGCTATATCGGTTTGCGCCGGCTGCAGTTTGAGCTCGAAAGCGCTGTGCGCGACCCCCGACATGACGGCGGTGCAGAGCGCGACGAAGCCGCCCACCATGGTGTTTGCCAGCCTGGCTTTCATACTCCCCCCGAATAAGCAGTGCCCAAATATTTTTTCAGCCGCCGCGCGAGAGCGATGCGCTGGCGTCCGGTCAGATGCCGGCCGAACTCGATTTCGCGCCCGTGCGACCGCACCGTCAATCGTTGCCGCGCGTCGCACTGGACGCGCGCCCAGAAACAGTTGATTTCGACGCGCCGTAATTCTCCTGCTTCATGGAATTCGAGCAGAAGGTTGTTTTCGGCAATGCTGATTCTCTCGAAGTCGCAAGCATGGCGCTCAATATATCGAAATGCCAGATACAGCACTAACACCTCGAGCCCGGCAAACGGCAGAATCAGCCAGGCGCCGAGCGTGGCGAAAACCAGCGCGATGCCGAACGTAACGGTTGATACGAGCGCAAAAACGAAGTGACGGCCGGACGTTGAAAGCGAGCAGTTGCGTTTGGCAGTCAGCGAATAAGTTGCGGTCGGAGCGCCGTTGATTGCCATGCGCTGTTCCCCATGACCAAGGCTCTTCATTCAGGACGGCGCGATCGCGATGAATCCGGCAATGCACGCGCCGAAAATTTAGCATAGCGGCCCGGGCATAGCAAGGTGCGCGCATTGCCCGCATTACGGCGCATGCTTCGGCGCTGCAGCGTTGCACTTCAGGTAAAGCGTAACCGGCCTGTCGTTTATCAGATAGACTTTCCTATCGGCGCCGAAGCGGCCTGCCGCCACCTCACCGTGATCTTGCGAGCCAGCGTTTCGATAACATCGAACAATCGCATCGCCTGATCGGGAAGGGCGGCTGCGCTGAAGCGCGCCCGCGTGCGATCCGGCTGCGGGGCGGCTTCTGCAGCATGCGTCGTCCCGCTGCTATGTGCGAAACCGAACAGAGGCGCGGACCAGACCGACGTACCTTGGCAGAGATCCAATGGGCTATGGTCCGGCCCCTTATACCCGATGCGGTAGAACGCGCAATCCTCCAAGTGGGAGATCGGCATGAGCAACACCCGAAATCTGTGGCTGGGCTTGGCCGTATTGCTCATCACATCCTTCTCAGTGCTGCTGTGGGCGGGCGGCGAGATCTTTCGCGCCGCGCCGCCGATACCTGAGCAATTGGTCGGGCAAGACGGCGCCGTGGTGTACACACGCGCCGATATCGAAGAAGGCCGGCAGGTGTGGCAGTCGATCGGCGGCATGCAACTGGGCTCTATCTGGGGCCACGGTGCCTATGTCGCTCCGGACTGGAGCGCGGACTGGCTGCATCGCGAGGCCAGCGGCGTGCTCGACATCTGGGCAGGTCGCCTCGGCGGCGTTACCTATGCTCAGCTATCGGCTGAAGAACAGGCCGCGCTGCGCGGTCGCCTGCAGGAGATGATGCGGGCGAACACCTATGATCCGGCGACCCAAACAATCACGCTGACCCAGGATCGCGTCGCTGCGCTGTCCACTGTCGCCGCGCATTACGTGAGCCTGTTCGGCAACGATCCGGCGACTGCGGAGCTGCGTGAAGCCATGCGATGAAAAATGATACGGTCGACACGGTGGAGCACCGGCGTGCGTTGACCGCTTTCTTCTGGTGGACGGCTTGGGCGGCAACCTCCGAGCGGCTGGGGACCGATGGCGACACGCTGCTGCCTGGCAAAACCGGCGTGGTCAGCAAAAAAGTCACTTACACGAACAACTGGCCGAGCGAACCACTGGTCGGCAACACGCCGCCACCGGCGCTGTGGGTGTGGTCGGCCTTCAGCGTGCTGTTCCTGATCGCCGGCATCGCCTTACTCGGCTGGCACTATGCAGTGACTCACGGCCGTGGCGAGGAACCGCACTCGATCCCGGCGTCCGACCCGTTCGCGCTGCTGCGGATCACCCCGTCGATGCGCGCGACCGCCAAGTATTTCTGGGTGGTGCTGGCGCTGTTCCTGACGCAGATCCTGCTGGGCGCGATTACCGCGCATTACCAGATCGAGGGGCAGGAGGCTTATGGCTTCACGCT
>JACDAM010000280.1 GCA_013695435.1 Burkholderiales bacterium
GTCGTCGTCGAGCACGCGCGCGCGGCCGGCAAGCTGGAATTTTTTCCGTCCGAGGCGAGGCTTTCCACCTGGATACCTTTTATTGGCGCGTGGGTCACCATTATGCTGGGATCGATTCCGCAACAGGACGTATTCCAGCGCATAACATCGGCCAAAGACGAGAAGACGGCGGTGCGCGGCTCGGTGCTCGGGGGCTCGCTGTATTTCCTGTTTGCCTTCGTGCCGATGTTTCTCGCCTATTCCGCGACGCTGGTCGATCCCGAGCTCTTCAACAAGCTGCTCAACGAGGATTCGCAGCTATTGCTGCCGCAATTGATCCTGCAGCACACGCCGGTCTTCGCGCAAATCATTTTCTTCGGCGCGCTGCTGTCGGCGATCATGAGTTGCTCGTCGGCCACGCTGCTCGCGCCTTCGGTCGCATTTTCCGAGAACATCATCCGAAATTCGTTTCCCGATATTACCGACAAGCAGTTTTTGCGCATCATGCGCATTACGCTCGTCTGCTTCGCGTGCATCGTTTTGGCGTTCGCGCTACAAACCGAATCGACCATATTCAAGATGGTCGAGAATGCCTACAAGGTCACGCTGGTAGTCGCGTTTATTCCGCTGCTCGCCGGCCTGTACTGGAAGCGCGCAAGCACGCAAGGCGCACTGCTCGGAATCGCGGCAGGATTCCTGACCTGGGTAGCGCTCGAATTCCTGCAGCCCGACACCTACTGGCCGCCGCAATTGGTCGGCTTGCTGGTCGCGGCGGCAGGCATGATTTCAGGTTCGCTGCTACCGCAGTTCGTCACTGCGCGCGAACCGTCTTTGCAAAGCGCCGGGTCGCACGCCCGCGAACAAAACCGGTCGCCCTAGGCGCGGAACAAGCAATCGACGTTCAGCGCTTGATTGTTTTCGCGCTCTGCCCGAACAGGATGCCGCGCGAGCTTTCATCGACGACCGGCGCTTCGCTGACGGTTTTGCCTTTGTCATAAGCGCGCTGCGTCGCCGGCCGCGCCTTGATGTCGGCGAACCAGCGCTGCACATTCGGGAAATCGGCGAGATCCAGACGCTGCTTCTGGTTTGGTACGATCCAGGGATAGCACGCGATATCGGCGATCGACAAGGCGCCGGCGATGAACTCGCGATCCTCGAGTCTGCGGTCGAGCACTGCGTAAAGCCGCGCCGTCTCGGCGACGTAGCGATCGATCGCATACGGGATCTTTTCCTGGGCGTATTGCACGAAATGATGATTCTGCCCGGCCATCGGCCCAAGGCCGCCGACTTGCCAGAACAACCACTGCAACACCTCGGCGCGTTCGCGCGTTTCCCGCGGCAAAAAACGGCCGGTTTTTTCCGCCAGGTACAGCAGGATCGCCCCCGATTCGAAGATTGAAATCGCCTCGCCACCATCCGCCGGCGCGCGATCGATGATGGCCGGCATGCGGTTGTTCGGGGCGATGTCGAGAAAATCCGCTTTGAACTGATCGCCTCGTCCGATATTGATCGGCATGATCTCGTAGCTTAGCCGCGTCTCTTCGAGAAACATCGTGATCTTGTGGCCGTTCGGCGTCGGCCAGTAATAGAGCTCTATCATTTTTCGCGGCTTTTCCGCTGGAAGTTCGTGAACGTGCTGATTGAGAGTCATTCGCCAGGCGGGGGTTCAGCGCGGCCCCCGATTTGCTTGCCTTGACCAGGGCCTGTTCAGTCGAGCGCGGACCGGGATCCCGGGCGAGGTAGTGGTGGGTCATGGTGGCCGCATTCGGAGTCTTGCTCGCACCCGCGCAGCCGCGCTGCTACACTCGAATCGCCATGTCCGATCCATCCGCAACGACGAGCGCGCGAGCATCTCAACCGGGGTCGCGAAGCGCAGCGCAATTAGCCACGGCGGCCTCGCCAGAGCGCGGGGAAACAAAGCGGCGCGCTAGCGCTTCACGCTTGCCGCTTTATCTCGCGATCGCCTATATCCTGCTGATTGTGCTCGCCAGTCTGTCTCCATTCACAGGCTGGCGCGACACCGGCGCGCCAGTGCTCGCCTTCCTGTTCGAAACGACGCGCAATTATCAAAGCCGTTTCGATCTGATGAGCAATGTTGTCGGCTACGCGCCGATCGGATTTCTGGTTTGCATGGGGGTGTTATCGCGGCTCAGGCCCGCCTTCGCTGTCCTGCTCGCGAGCCTGGGCGGCCTGCTGCTGAGCCTGGCGATGGAATCTCTGCAGTCGTATCTGCCGACACGCATATCGTCAGTCGTCGATTTTGCCTGCAACAGCAGCGGCGCATTTGCCGGAGCGTTGCTGGCTGCTTTGCTCGGCCAGCGTCTGCTTCGAAGCCGGCGGCTGGCGGCTGTGCGCCATCAATTCTTTTATCCCGACGATGCGACGCCGGCTGGCCTTGTGTTGCTGGGTTTCTGGCTGCTCAGCCAGACCAATCCTTCGATCTCGCTATTCGGCAACGGCGATTTGCGCGCCTGGCTAGGCGAGGATGCAGCCGGGTTTCATTCCGCGCAATTTTTTATCGCGGCCGAGGCGGTGGTGGTCGCGCTGAATCTGGCCGGCGCCGGTTTGCTGGCGGCGAACCTGACCGTCAACAACGCGAGCGCCGGACGCCTCATTGTTGCGCTGCTCGCCGCGGTTTTCGCGATCAAATCGTTTGCCGTCGGCATGATATTCGACGCGGATCGCGCGTTTGCCTGGTTGACTTTCGGCGCCTGGCTCGGATTGCTGGCGGGCGCCGCGAGTCTGATCGTGCTGATCGGACAGCAACGCCGCAAGCGGTTCGCGATCGCGTTGGGGAGTCTGGCGCTGGCCACCGTGCTGGTGAATTGGCTGCCGCTGAATCCGTACCTGATTTCGTCGTTTGAACTCTGGCGCGAAGGTCAGTATCTGAATCTGAACGCGTCGACGCGCGTCGTCTCGGCATTGTGGCCGTTTGCCGCGATGCTCTATCTGGCGGCGCATTCGGGGCGGCGCGAACGCGTTTATACTTGAGCGATGTCTTACTATCTGCACCACGTTTTTTTTTGCTGCAATCAACGAACAGCCGGCGAAGCGTGCTGCGCCGACCGCGGCGCCAGTGAAATGCGCGACTATGCGAAAAAGCGGCTCAAGGAACTGCGGCTCGACGGCCCGGCCAGGAACCGGATCAACATGGCCGGCTGCCTCGATCGCTGCGAACACGGGCCGGTCATCGTCGTTTATCCCGAGGAAATCTGGTACACGTACGTCGACCGCGACGACATCGACGAAATCATCGACGAGCATTTGCAGCACGGCCGCGTCGTCGAGCGCCTGCGCCTGCCCTGACGCCGGCATAGACCCCGGAGAAACCGATTGTCCGAAAACCGCCCCGAATTCAGCGCGGGTAGAAACATCGCGCTGAAGATTCCGCCGCATCAGTTCGATGCGACTGTCGCGTTTTATCGCGATGTACTCGGCCTGAAAGTCGTCGATGAGTTTGCGCCCGCGATCATTATCGCATTCGGCGCCTGCCGTTTGTGGATCGACCGCGCGCCCGCGCTGAGCCAGGCCGAGCTCTGGCTGGAAATCGAGACGCCGGACGCCGGGCGCGCTGCCGCGTATCTCGATACGCACGGTGTCACTCGCTGCGCTGCGATCGAAGCGCTGCCTGAAGGTTTCGACGGGCTCTGGATCATGAATCCGGCGGGAATCGTTCACCTGGTCAACGGCAGCGCTGATGGCGCTGGTACTTGAGAAGGTTGTGGTGAGCCTTTTGTGGACTCACTAAAATTCAGCACAGCGTGCGTCGCCTGATCGACGGCCCGGCCGGCAAGCTCGAGCTCGCGATCGAGCGGCCGCAAGACGCACCCGCCGGCATCGCGCTCATCGCCCATCCACACCCGCTGCAAGGCGGCACCTTCGACAACAAGGTCGTGACAACTCTGACGCGGGCATTCACCAGGCTCGGCTATCTCGCGCTGCGCATGAATTTCCGCGGCGTCGGGCAAAGCGAAGGCTTGCACGATAACGGCATCGGCGAGACGGAAGACATGCTGGCGGCCGCGGACTCCGCCCGGCGCGAATTCGGCAATCTGCCGATGGTGCTGGCCGGTTTCTCGTTCGGCGCGTATGTCCAATCGCGTGTCGCGCCGCGCATCGAACATCGGCGGCTCGTGTTGATCGCGCCTGCGGTCGATCGCTTCGAAGTCGGCGCGGTTCCCGGTAACACTCTGGTCATACACGGCGACGAAGATGATGTCGTTCCGCTTTCGGCTACGCTGAAATGGGCGAAGGCGCAAAAACTGCCGGTCGTCGTGTTGCCCGGCGCCGGGCACTTTTTTCACGGCTACCTGATCGAATTGCAGGCCGTGGTGCTGGGTGCGTTTGGCGCTGCCGCAAACCCTGCTTGAGCCCATGTTCCATCTGCACGTGCAAAACCTGCGCAAGTCGTACGGCAATAGCGAAGTCGTGCGCGGCCTCGAACTGGCGCTGGCGCCCGGCCGATGTTTCGGCCTGCTCGGGCCGAACGGCGCCGGCAAAACGACGACCTTGCGGCTATGCCTGGGCCTGACCGATCCCGATGCCGATTCCGGCGCCATCACGCTGCTCGGGCTGCCGGTTCCGGCGCGTGCGCGCGAAGCGCGGCTCAAGGTTGGCGTCGTGCCGCAAGTCGACAATCTCGATCCCGACTTCAGCGCCTACGAAAATCTGTACACCTATGGCCGCTATTTCGGCCTGTCGCGGCAGACGCTGGTCGAGCGCATTCCGGAATTGCTCGAATTCGCCGGCCTGGCGACGCGCGCCGACAGCAAGATACAAACGCTGTCGGGCGGTATGAAACGGCGGCTGGCGTTGGCGCGCGGCCTGATCAACGACCCCGACCTGCTGTTTCTCGACGAGCCGACGACCGGGCTCGATCCGCAAGCGCGGCATCTGATCTGGCAGGGTTTGCAGCGACTCTTGAAGCTCGGCAAAACGATATTGCTGACCACGCATTTCATGGATGAAGCCGAGCGTTTGTGCGACCGCCTCTCGGTCATGGATCATGGCCGCATCATCGCCAGCGGCAGCCCGCGCGAACTTATCGCCGAAGAAATCGAGCCGCACGTTTTCGAGATTTACGGCGACGCCGCGCAAGAATGGGGGCGGCAACACGGCAGGCTCGCGCAGCGCTGCGAGCAAAGCGGCGAGACGGTGTTCTGTTACGCGCGCGATGCCGCGCCGTTGCTGAAGAACCTGGAAACGTTCGAGGGGTTGCGTTATCTGCATCGTCCGGCGAATCTGGAGGATGTGTTTTTGAAATTGACCGGGCGGGAATTGCGCGATTGAGAACATGGCTCGCATTCACCAGTTTGTCGTCCTCGCGTATGCGGGGCCCAACGATTTCCATCAAAGACACCGGATTCCCGCGCGCCCGGGAACGACGACGAAAGGGCGTTGATGGCGCGAACGTTTGTAATAGACCGTAAACATTTTCGCCCGCCTTCGATCAGTCTTCGCTTTGGTCATGTCTGGCGGCGCAACTTTCTGGTCTGGCGCAAGCTGGCGATCCCGTCGGTCATCGGCAATCTCGCCGATCCGCTGCTGTTCATGCTCGGCCTCGGCTACGGATTGGGCGCGCTGATGCCCGCTGTCAACGGCATCCCGTATATCAATTTTCTGGCCGCCGGAACGATCTGCTACAGCACCATGAACAGCGCGAGTTTCGAAGCGATGTACTCGGCGTTTTCGCGCATGCACGTGCAACGAACGTGGGAAGCGATTCTGAACGCGCCGCTGACGCTCGACGACGTGCTGATCGCCGAAGCGGTCTGGGCGGCGAGCAAAAGCTTCTTGAGCGGCATGGCGATTCTTGCAGTCATTGGCGCGCTCGGACTTTCCGATTCGGCGCTGGCGCTCTGGATTATTCCGCTTACGGTAGTGATCGGTTTGTGCTTCGCGTCGCTGGGACTGGTCATGACCGCGCTGGCCCCGAGCTACGAGTTTTTCATGTACTACATGACGCTGGTCATGACGCCGATGATGCTGTTATCCGGCGCATTTTTTCCGCGCGCGCAAATGCCGCCGCTGGTGCAGGACATTTCGCTTTTTTTACCGCTGACGCACGCGGTCGAACTGGCGCGGCCGCTGCTTGCCGGGCGCATTCCGGCGGCTTCGCTGACGCACCTGCTGGTGCTTGGCGTGTATGCGCTGGCCGCATTCTATGTCGCGCTGATTCTGACGCGGCGCCGGCTGCTCAAGTAAGGAGGGCTCGTGCTTTACGTCAAGGCGTTTCACATCGTGTTCATGGTGACGTGGTTCGCCGGCCTGTTCTACCTGCCGCGTCTGTTCGTCTACCACGCGCAGGCCGACGATGCCGCCGGCATAGCGCGATTCAAGATCATGGAGCGCAAGCTTTTCTACGGCATCATGACGCCGGGCGCCGTGCTGACTGTCGGCTTCGGATTCTGGTTGTGGTTCGGCTACGGATTTTCCGGCGGCTGGCTGCACGCGAAGGTCGCGCTGGTCGCGATCCTGATCGGCTATCACGTTTATTGCGGCAAACTGCTGGCCGACTTCAAGCACGACCGCAACCAGCACGGCCACGTGTTCTATCGCTGGCTGAATGAGGCGCCGGTGTTGATCCTGGTCGCGATCGTCTTGCTGGTTGTCGTCAAACCAATCTGACGGCATTGCGCGTGGAAAACTTTTTTGCGCCATGTCCGGCGGGTCTGGAAACCGCGCTTGCCGCCGAACTGATCGAGCTGGGCGCAAGCGAGGTCAAGCCCGGCAACGCCGGAGTTCTGTTCCACGGCCCGTTTTCGCTGTGCTATGCAATCAATCTGCACAGCCGCGTCGCCAGCCGCGTGTTGTGGCGCGTCGCGAAGCACCATTACCGCAGCGAAGAAGACGTTTACCGTGCTGCCTATGCCGCGCCGTGGCCGGATTGCTTCAGCGCCGACCTGACGATACGCGTCGATCTGTCGGCGATTCGGTGCCCGCTCAAGAGCCTCGACTTCGTCACGCTGCGCATCAAGGATGCGGTTTGCGACAAATTTCGCGCGATCGCCGGCAAGCGCCCCAGCGTCGCCACGCGTGATCCTGGAATGCGCATCCACGCCTTTTTGACCGCCGACGACGTGACGCTGTATCTCGACACATCGGGCGAGCCGCTGTTCAAACGCGGCGCGCGCGTCAAGACCGGCGAAGCGCCGCTGCGTGAAAATCTGGCGGCCGGCATCCTGCGTCTTTCAGGATGGAAGCCCGGCGTGCCGGTGCTCGATCCGATGTGCGGCAGCGGCACGTTCCTGATTGAAGCAGCGCAGATCGCGCTGGGAATCGCGCCGGGAGCAGGACGCCGCTTCGCGTTCGAAAGGCTGAGCAATTTCGCGCGCGATGACTGGCAGCGCCTGCGCGAGCAAAGCGATGGCGGGCAGCAGGACATAAAGGCGTTGCCGATTTACGGCAGCGATTTGTACGGCGACGCGCTCAGCGACGCGCGCGCCAATCTCGCGGCGCTCGGGCTCGATAGAGCGGTGCATTTGAAGCAGGCGAACGCACTTGAGATCAGCGCTCCGGCGCCAGCCGGCTGCATTGTGACCAATCCGCCGTATGGCGTTCGTTCCGGCGAAGAAGCCGAACTGGCGAAATTTTACCCGCAGCTCGGCGATGTTCTGAAAAAGAAATTCAGCGGCTGGACGGCATTCATTTTTACCGCGGATTTGCGGCTGCCAAAATTGATTCGCCTTACCGCATCGAAGCGTACGCCGCTGTTCAACGGCGCTCTGGAATGCCGGCTGCTGGAATACAGGATCGTGGCAGGAAGCAATCGGGGCTAACAGTTCGTTGAACTTATCCCCCGACCCAGTCCACGGAGCCGAAGGGTAGTACGTTGAGTAGTCGTACAGAATCGAGACGGAGAGCGCGATGCGTGGAGCGGACGTAACTCAGGAAGGTTTGTTCATCGTGAGGAAGACCTCGGATTACGTTCCGACGGAACATCCACTGATCGCGATTCGAGAGAT
>JACDAM010000281.1 GCA_013695435.1 Burkholderiales bacterium
GCATTGGCTCACCGTCATCCGGCGTTTCATAAACCATGTAGTCGCGATAGGAGCTGACAAAATCGGGGTCGTAATGGCGCAGCCAGCGCGGTTCGTGCTCCGATAGTTGCTGATAGATTTGATCGGCGATATCGTTCGGCGAGGCTGCGGCGCGTCGCTTGGAAGTATTCTTGTTGGCAATGGCTTTTTCTTCTTTCTGCCGCGTTGCTTCGAAGAACTCCCGCAGATAAGCGTAAAGCGCATCGATCATGGTCTTGCGCTCGGCCCTGGATTTGATGCCGATAAGTTGCAGCACCGCGTCATCGAGTTCGCGCCTGTCCGGCATTTCAAGCTCAGACACATCAGACAGTGATTCCAGCGCCGCTTCTTTGCTGCCCCTTCGGTAGGCCATTTCGCGCATGCGGCGTTCTGAGAGGAATTGCAGGGCTTTCCGCTTTTTCAGTTCATTGAAGGCTTTTGCAACACGCGTAAGCGCTTTTGAGTCTGCATCTCGGGGGTCCGGCACCAACATAAGGTTTACATCCACAACCATTGTGCTCCAATTGCCTTCATTACCCATGCTGCGACCAAACTGGAATGAGGACAGCATTACCAGAGTAGCGTTGAGCAAACCGCCCCAGAGGAATGGATCATCCATGGCATCGGGCGGGTATATTTCGTAGAGTCGACAATTTGCGATCAGATGGCTCGGATTGGCAGGAGCGATATGCCGATATTGCTTTTCCTTGGGCCAGAGTACAGGGGCGCGGCGATGGTCGGTCAGGTCGTACCATTCGCGGTCGTCCGTGATGCGCGCGGCGCAGGTTTCCGACTTGTGGATGTTCTGCTTCTCCCCCCCATTCGAGGTACTTGAGCGCATAAGTCCCCTTGAGCGCGGACTTCTTTTTGTTCACCAACAAGATCATCCGTGCGCAGTCTTCCGGCGCGACGGTGAAGCCGTCGATCTCCATCAAACTATGTACTTCCGGTTCCAGATATTTTGATTCCAGCGGACGAATCTCGCCGCGTTCCTCACCACATAGAACGAGCTTCACGCGGCCTAACTCGATGTCTTTACGCGGCACGCCATACTCGCGCTCGAAGCCGGCGGCATCGGCGATTCTTGTCAGGCAGTCAGCGCTGCAATCCCTTGGGAAGAAGAATGAATCCTTGCCGCTTTTTACGCCAAAGCGAATTTCAGCTAATGCACCTAATGGCGCGAAGCGCCCGCCGTATTTTTCCAGAAGATCGAACCAAAGATCGGGGGCGCGCAAATAAACGCCCCATTTGCCGCCGTAATATTCGCCGGTTTGCGTTGCTGCCTTGTCTTTGCTGTCGTCTGGAGTTGTGCCTTTGATGATCGCACCGAGCTTCACGCCCTCGCGCCACAAGTCGGCTTGGGGAACCAACCGGGCGCGATAACGCTGGTTACTCACGTTTTCGGTGAGCGCAAGAACTTCATCGCGGAAACTATCGGCCGCATTCATCGCCCCGACCGTGGTGCCGTCGTGGGCAAGGATCTCCCGCATGGGACGGCGCAATTGCACGAAACGCACCACGTTTTCCATGCGCTTCTTTTCGTCGCGTTGTTTACGCAAAATAGTTACTGCGGTTGCGACGCGCGCGCCGATGAACCACGGCTCGTCGATGCTTTCAAAAACGGCGGCGATCTCGAAATTCGCCAGTAGCCAGCCTTGTAAGCGGAAGCCATATTCAACGTCCAGCCATTGACTCGAAGTCAGAAAGCAAAGCCAGCCATCGTCCTTCAACATGCTGGCAGCATGCGGCCAGAAATAGCAGTGCAGGTCGCTGCGCCCGGAAAGCTCGCCGCCGTCTTCTTTTTTTATTAGCCACTGGTAGAACTCCTTGGTAGCACGGGGCGGCCTGGCGTCTCTCGCCGACTTTGCCTTTGCCTTGGGAATGTCCTCCTGGCGCACATAAGGCGGATTGGCGATCATTGCATCGAGTTGCGGAATTTCCACGGCGCGCTGCTGCGCGGGACCGAGCCCCGCTGCTTTGATCGGTCGAGGCAAGCTGAGAAAGGTCTTGTGCGGATCGACATCGAAGAAATCGGAGCGGGCGATCTGCGGATAATTTTCTTCCGCGATCAGTTCACGGGTCGCAAGATTGATCGTCGTCAGTTGGGTTGCGAACGGCGAGACGTCCACGCCGTACAGATCGGATAACAACTGCGCGTGCCGCCGGCCGTGCGCCAGTTCGCGCTTGCGCGCATAGGCACGCACGAGGAAAGTACCGCCGCCGCATGCGGGATCCATGACTTTTTCCTCGCCGGTACGGATGGCAAAGCTGTTGATGAGATCGACCACCTCTACGCGGGTATAAAATTGACCGTGCTTTTTCCGCT
>JACDAM010000282.1 GCA_013695435.1 Burkholderiales bacterium
CTATCGTTCCGCGCAGCGCGGAAAAGTTCGGCCCGGCAACCTCGATTGCGCCCATGAAGCGGAAGCTGTAGCCGCCGGCCTGTACGCTATCGCCGACTTCCATGCGCACGTCTTTTTCGGTTTCGTAACCCTTGACCAGCGTTACGCCGATGATAAAAACGCCAACGCCGATGTGCGCGACCAGCATGCCGAAGTAGCTCAGCGATTGCCGCGCCAACTTGTCGAACAGGTTGCCGCCGGGAGTCGATCTGAGCCGGTGATAAAGATTTTCCAGAGCGGTCGCGATTGCCCACAGCGCAAGCAATAACCCGAAGCTCACCATCGCACTCCAGCGGCCGAGTACGATCGGCACGGCGATCGCCGCGGCGACGCTGACGAGAAACGCCCAACGCAAGCGAATGGCGAGCGCAGGAAGCTTCGCCTGTTTCCAGCGCGCAACCGGGCCGATCCCCATCAAAAATACCGCGGGCGCCATCAGCGGCACAAAAATGGCTTCGAAATACGGCGGCCCGACCGAAATTTTGCCGAGACCGAGCGCGTCGAGGATCAGTGGATACAGTGTGCCGAGCAACACTGAGGCGGCGGCGACAACCAGCAGCAAATTGTTTCCGAGCAACAGCGATTCGCGCGAGAGTGGTTCGAACGAGCCGCCGAGGCCGACGCGGGGCGCACGCCATGCATACAGGGCGAGCGAGCCGCCGATCACAATCGCGAGAAAAGCGAGAATGAAAATGCCGCGTTTCGGATCTGTCGCGAAAGCATGGACCGACGTCAGCACGCCGGAACGAACAAGAAAAGTGCCGAGCAGCGACAGCGAGAATGCCATGATCGCGAGCAGCACAGTCCAGCTTTTGAACGCGCCGCGCTTCTCGGTGACGGCCAGCGAATGAATCAAGGCCGTGCCGACCAGCCAGGGCATGAACGACGCGTTTTCGACCGGATCCCAGAACCACCAGCCGCCCCAGCCGAGTTCGTAATACGCCCACCAACTGCCGAGCGCAATGCCGCACGTCAGGAAACACCATGCGGCGGTCGTCCACGGCCTTGACCAACGCGCCCATGTCGCATCCAGCCGGCCCGAGATCAGCGCCGAGAGCGCGAACGCGAACGCAACCGAAAAGCCGACGTAGCCCATATACAGCATCGGCGGATGAATCACCATGCCGGGATCCTGCAACAGCGGATTCAGATCGCGCCCGTCGGCCGCGGCAGGCAGCAACCGGTCGAACGGATTCGATGTCAATAGCATAAACAGCAGAAAGCCGACGCTGATGAAGCCCAGCACGCCGAGCACGCGCGCGATCATCTCCTCAGGCAGACGGCGGCTGAATACGGTAACGGCAAGCGTCCAGACCGTCAGCATCAGCACCCACAATAACAACGAGCCTTCGTGGGAGCCCCAGCTTGCGGCGAATTTGTACGCTATCGGCAATTGCGAATTCGAATTGGTCGCAACATTCAGCACGGAAAAATCATCGTGCGTGAACGACCATACGAGACAGCCGAACGCGATCGCGACGAACACAAATTGACCTTGCGCGGCAGGACGCGCAAGCGCCATCCAATTCGGTATGCCGCGCGCGGCGCCGATCAGGGGCAGCGCGCTTTGCGCGAGCGCAAGGCACAACGCGAGGATCAGCGAGAACTGGCCGATTTCGGGAATCATATGTGGGTGTACTCCGGCAAGACGGCATAACTGTCCGCCATGCTACCACCTTCCATCATCTTTTTTGCAGGCGCTCCGGCGTAGACGCAGCTGACGCGACGGCCGTTGATATCGGCACGACGTTTTGCGACCCGGCGCTCGCCGTCACACAAGCGGGCAGATGGGCGAGTATCAGTTCGGCGACGCGCCGCACGGTGTTTTCCCGCGGATAGCGATGGCGCCATATGATGCCGATGGCGCGGCTGGGCGCGGGCGCCGCAAACGGGCGGATTTCGATCAGCCGGCTCTGGATCGCACCCATGCCGGGCAAGGTCGCAAGCGCCGGCAGCAAGGTGCAGCCGATGCCGGCCGCGACCATCTGGCGCAGGGTTTCAAGACTGGTCGCCGCCACTTCATTGCGCCGTTCCCGCGAGGCGCAGATTTCCAGCGCCTGATCGCGCAAACAATGGCCTTCTTCGAGCAGCAGCAGCGGCTGCTTGACGAGATCGCGTTCGTGTACCTGTTTTTGCAGCGCCAATGGATGCCCGGCCGGCAACGCGAGATGAAACGGCTCATGAAACAACTCCATCACGTCGAGGCCTTCGCTGTGCACGGGCAGCGCGAGCAGCAGCGCGTCGAGCTTGACGCTGCGCAACTGCTCGAGCAGATTCACCGTGAGGTCTTCGCGAAGAAACAGCCGTAGTTTTGGAAACGCGTCGCGAATCGGCGGCAGCAGATGCGGGATCAGATAAGGCCCGAGCGTTGGTATCACGCCGAGCCGCAGCGGTCCATCCATCGCGTCGTGTCCCCTGCGCGCGAGTTCGCGGATGCGCTCCATCACTTCGAGCGCAACCCGCGCCTCGGCGATGATTTCCTCGCCGACCGGCGTTGGCGTCAGGTGACGCTTGTTTCGCTCGAACAAGGTGACGCCAAGATAGTCTTCGAGTTTTTTCAATTGCGTGCTCAGCGTCGGCTGACCGACGTGGCAG
>JACDAM010000283.1 GCA_013695435.1 Burkholderiales bacterium
GTGAGCCGTACCCGAGCCGCTTTGTCGGCTCGGCTCGATCCGCCGAACAGGAACACGGCAGGGGTGCCGAGCGATACCGAAACGATAGGCGCGTCGAAGTCGCGTTCGTCCTTGTCTTGATGCAGCGACAGCTTCGCGCCCGGCTCATAGCGATTGATCAGGCAGGCGTCCGGTACGAATCCGTGGAAGCCCGCTTGCGCCGCTGCGTCCCCGGCGAGCTGCAGAAATTCATCCGGCATGCGCGGCCAGTTGCGGCCGCTTTCCGGATCCACAGCATCGTAGCGATAGCCCGTCTTATCCGTGACCCAGCCCAACGCGCCGCAATTCGTCATCGCGACCGACATGCGGAAGCCGCCCGGCGTAATCATGTGGCGCAGCCGGGCCTGCGCAATCACATCATGAAGTGCAGCCAGGAGCGCCGCTTCGTCGGGTGACGCGAAGCCGCGCAATACCCACGCGCCCGGTCCCAACCGCTTGCGCCGCGATTCGGTTTCAGTCTCGACATCGAACAGGTCCGCCGTCATCGAGTTCGCTCAGGCCGCATCATGAAAAATGATGCCGAGCGTATGCCGATGCCCCGAGCGCACGCGACTAACGCCGTGCCGGAGATTGACGCGATACACGCCGCGCGCGCCCTGCACGGGACGCTGACTGACGGCGAAAATCACCGCGTCACCCTGCCGCATCGGCACGACTTCCGGCCGCGACTGCATGCGCGTGCGTTGCTCGGTCATCACGAATTCGCCGCCCGTGAAATCGCGTTCGGGTTCGGACAGCAGAATCGTGAGCTGCAGCGGGAAGACGTGCTCGCCGTATAGATCCTGATGCAGGCAGTTGTAGTCACCCGCGCCGTACTGCAATAGAAGCGGCGTCGGCCGGGTCTGGCCTGCGACATGGCAGCGCGCGATAAAATCCGCATGCTTCTCCGGATATTGCACGTCGATACCCATCGCTGCGTTCCAGCGGTTGGCGATCGGCGCCAGATGCGGGTAGATCGCTGTGCGCAGTCCCGCCACGAGTTCGGGCAGCGGGTAGCTGAAGTACTTGTATTCGCCACGCCCGAAGCCGTGGCGCGCCATTACCACCCGGCTTCGGAAATTTTCGTCCATCGAATACGACGCGGCCAAGGCGCGGCACGAGGCCGCGGAGATCAGGCGTTCGATCATCGCGCTGCCCTGGGCATCGAGATCTTGCGACAGCCGCTCCCAGTCGATCGCCTCGACGCTCTGCGCCACATCCTTTGACGAGGTGATTTCTGTCGGCGCGGTAACCGCTGTGTTGCTGTCTCGCGCAGTCATGCCGCCCCACCGAAGAGCCGCTTCAAGGGGCAGCGAATGAGGTGAGCGTGCGCGTTCATACATTTGCCTCCCGGTCGAGCAGCGCGCGTTTGCGTTCGACGCCCCAGCGATAACCCGATAATGCGCCATCGTTGCGCACGACTCTATGGCAAGGGATTGCCACGGCCAAGGCGTTCGCGCCGCAAGCCTGGGCAACAGCGCGGACGGACTTCGGCGCACCAATGCGGCTGGCGATTTCGGCATAGCTCGCCGTGCTGCCAGCCGGAATCTCACGCAGCGCTTGCCAGACGCGCTGCTGAAACGCGGTGCCGCGCACATCGAGCGGCAAATCAAGTCCCAGCCCCGGCGCTTCGACGAAACCCACCACTTTCGCCACAAGTTGCTCGAACCCGGAATCGCCGCCAACCAGATTGGCGCGCGGGAATCGATCCTGCAGGTCGCGCGCGAGCGTATCGGGGTCGTCGCCCATGAAAATCGCGCAGACGCCGCGATCGCTTTGCGCGACCAGAATCGAACCGAGCGAGCACTCGCCGATGGCGAAGCGAATTTCGGTATTCGCGCCGCCCGCGCGATAGTTCATCGGCGTCATGCCCAGCATCTGATTCGAGCTTTCATAGAAGCGTCCGCTAGAGTTGTAGCCGGCGCCGTAGATCGCGTCGGTCACCGTGGTGGTGCTATCGAGTTCCGCTCTGACGCGCCTGGCGCGATGCGCGGCGGCGTAGGTCCTGGGCGTCAAACCCGTCGCAGCCTTGAACACGCGATGCAGATGATAGGTACTCAAGCCCGCATGTCTGGCCAATTCTTCGAGGCTGGGGACTTGCCCGGCACTCTCGATCCATCGGCATAGCTCGGCGATCTTGGCAGCGTGCTGCTCAGCCAGCGGCGGCTGATCCGGCTTGCATCGCTTGCACGGGCGAAAACCCGCGCGTTCGGCGTCGGCAGCGGTCAGGTGGAACGCGATGTTTTCGGGCCGCGCCGGACGTGAGGCGCACGACGGGCGGCAGTACACGCCGGTCGTCCTGACCGAGTAGAAAAACTTGCCGTCCGCTCGCGGATCGCGCGCGACCACAGCCGCCCAACGCGGATCGCCGATCGTAGCTGCTGCACGGGTTTCAATGTTCGTAAAAGTGTTCATTTGCGTTCCCTCAACCGTTTTCAGTTCGATGGTTGAAGTTTAGACATCGCCGGGAAGCGCCGCACTCCGCGTCTTGCTTTTGAATTCCTACTTGGTGGTGCCGGGAAGCACACGCGGAAAGAGCTCCGAGATCGTTCGCAGGCGTGGCAATGTCGATCGGTTGCGCTCACTGTCTAAGCGGCAGCAGCAGCGCTTGCACGGAAAAGCCGGTAACCAACGCGGTGCCGGCCAGAATGACGAGCGAGCCGGTCAGCGTGTGCCAACCTGGCTGTTCGCCAAGAAACACCGTTCCCCACAGGACGCCAAACACCGGAATCAAGAACGTCACAGTCAGGGCCGAGGTGGCGCCGACATTTTCGATCAATCTGAAATAAAGCAGGTAGGCGATGCCACTGCTCACTATACCGAGCGCAGCGGTGGCGACCCAAACTCCAGGGCTCGCCTGCGGCATCGGCAGTGATTGGGTCAGCGGCAAAATCGGCGCGGCCAGCAAAGCTGCCGCCCACATACTGCCTTGCGCGGCTGCCAGTGGGGGCGGCGGATTGACGATGGTTTTGGTATAGACGCTGGCGACGCCATAGCACAGCGCACCCGCCAGCGCTGCCCCGACCGCCAGCTTCGATTGCAACGCGTGCTCGTCATAGCCGACCAGAATGGCGACGCCACATACCCCTGCCAGCAAACCGCACAGCGCCCGCAAAGACAGGGATTCGCGCAGCCAGACGGCGGCGACGAGCGCGGCGAAGACCGGTGCCATCGCATTCATGATCGACAACAGTGATGCGCTCAAGCGAGTCGCCGCGAACGACAGCAGCAGAAACGGCAGCGCCGAGTTGAGCAGACCCAACACCAGATACACGCGCCAGCGCGTGTGCGCCTGCAGCGGCTGCCGCCACGCCCAAGCGACGAGCCCAAGGAAGGCTGCGGCGAACAAAAGCCGCAGTTCGGTCAACAGCGCCGGGCCGAGTACCGGAGCGGCGATGCGCATGAACAGAAACGATGCGCCCCAGATTGCGGCGAGCGCAAAGAGCTGAATCAGATTGGCGGGAGTCATGGAGCCAACGGGGAAGCACGGTTGCTTATGTCTGCGATAGTGAGGCGCGTGATTGGCTGACGATTCGTGCTTCCTATCGCCATTCGCTTCCCCAAAAAAAGAAAGGCCGGCAGTCACGCCGGCCTTGAATTCCAGCACGCCTTTCAGGCAGGTTGCAGCAGCTTCTGCAATTCACCGTTTTGATACATCTCGGTCAGAATGTCCGAGCCGCCGATGAATTCGCCGTGGACGTAAAGCTGCGGAATGGTCGGCCAGTTCGCGTAAGTCTTGATGCCTTGGCGAATGTCGGCATTGGACAGCACGTCGACGGTAAACGGCGCATCAACGCCGCACGCGCGCAGAATTTTTATGGCATTGGCCGAGAAACCGCATTGCGGAAATTGCGGCGAGCCTTTCATGTACAACACGACCGGATGGGTTTCGATCTGGTTTTTGATGACATCTTGCACGTCCATGACTGCTCCTGAAAACCTGAAATAGTGGAATGCGGAAGGTTAGACCACGGGGAGATCGACTGCAACCAGGCTGGGGTCAGTCGACGGAACCCCTTTTGGCACGAGCACTCACGACTTCGTCACGTCCAACTTCGACCGCCGGCGAGGCGCGGAATTCCGGCCAGATCGCGGCGGGAAAGAATATCGACGTAAGCGGCCGCTTGCAATAACGCGCAGCAAGCGTCGGCCTGGTCATAACCGTGCTCGAACAACAGCCAGCCGCCGGGCTTCAGGTATTCGCGCGCATGAGCGACGATATGACGGATGCAGCGCAAACCGTCGCCGCCGCCGATCAGCGCCGAGCGGGGTTCGAAGCGTACGTCGCCTTGTTCGAGGTGGGGGTCGTTGGCGGCGACGTAGGGCGGATTGGCGACGATCAGATCGAAGCGTAGGCTGCCCAGTTCGCTGAACCACTCGCTTTCGAGAAAGCGGATTTGACCTCGACGGGGGAGGGCCAGGGTGGGGGTGGACGGCAGTAAACGTCGCGCATTGCTTGCTGCCACGCGCAGCGCATCTGCGGATTCGTCCGTTGCAACCAGGTCGAGCAGTGGGCGCCGCGCGGCCAGCGTAATGGCGATCGCGCCGCTGCCTGTGCCGAGATCGAGCACGCTGCGGAGCGCGTCTTCCGGCAAATGCAGAAGTGCGAGTTCGACCAGCAATTCAGTCTCGGGGCGCGGGATCAGCACATCGGGCGTCACCGTAAAGCTCAAACCGAAAAATTCGCGCTCGCCGATCAAATACGCGACTGGTTCGCCGGCTTCCCTGCGGCGCAACAGAAGCTCGAATCCGGCTAATTCCGTGACCGTCAGCAGGTATTCCGGATGTGCGATGAGCTGCGCATGGCTTCGGCGCAGCACGCGCTGCATGAGGAGGCGGGCGTCGATCGGTGCGACGCGCTTGTTTGCGCACTTCAGCGCATCGCCGACGGCAGTGTTTGCAGGAACAGCGTTTGGGACTGGCTTGCCGCGTGCGCGGCCCGAGACTGGATTCCCTGAATTCACGAAACAAGTGCAACACCCGTATAAGGTGTTGCCATGGCAACCCGATATGAACAACTTACCTTAGCCGAGCGCATTGAACTCTACCGTCTGTATAAACAAGGTGAACCGATGAGAG
>JACDAM010000284.1 GCA_013695435.1 Burkholderiales bacterium
ACCGGGTTCGGGAAGGCGCAACGCATCAAGCGCGGCCTTGGTGAAATTCAAGCTGTTGCCCATTTTGCACCTTTCCGGGGTTACGCCGGGGTTACATATTGGGTGAAACTACAGCATGTTTCGTGTAACCCGGTTAAGGTGACTATAGGCTATATGTTATGTTTCGTAAAGGTTTATTAAGGTAGGTTAGTCAGTGTGTCTGAGTGCGAATTGCCATTTGTAATCAGAAGGTCGTGGGTTCGACTCCTATTGCCGGCACCATCATCGCGCTGATGAGCTGAAGTTACCCTTGGCAATCTCGTCCGATGTCGCTTGCACTTTGAGAGTGACAGCAGGCGGCGTAAAATTCCTTCATCGCATCGACTTCTATCTGAACCTGATGGAACTTGTCATCAACGGGTGTCCGCGCAGTTTCGGCCAGGTCCGGAATATTGCACAGCTGCTCGCGGAACTCGATCTCGCCGACAAACGCCTCGCGGTCGAGCATAACGGCAAGATCGTGACGCGCAGCCGGTTTGACGACGTGTCGCTCGTTAACGGCGATCGGCTCGAGATCATCACGGCGGTCGGCGGCGGCTAGCCGGGCAGAGCGACCGCGACGCAGTCGCGCAGCACCCCGCTTCAACACCTGCTTTGCTCCCTTCCCCTGATCACTTGCCATGACGACCGCTGATTCGCTCCTGGTTGCCGGGAAAACCTATTCGTCGCGGCTGCTGGTTGGCACCGGCAAATATCGCGACTTTGCGCAAACGCGTGCCGCCATCCTCGCTTCGGGCGCCGAGATCGTCACCGTTGCCATCCGCCGCACCAATATCGGCCAGCAACGGGATGAGCCCAATCTGCTCGACGTATTGCCGCCCAGCGAATTCACCCTGCTGCCGAATACCGCCGGATGCTATACAGCCGACGACGCCGTGCGCACGCTGCGCCTCGCCCGCGAGTTGCTCGACGGACACAAGCTCGTGAAACTCGAAGTGCTCGGCGATGCGAAATCGCTGTACCCGGACGTCGTCGAAACGCTGGCTGCGGCGCGCACGCTGGTCAAGGAAGGTTTCGATGTCATGGTCTACACCAGCGACGACCCGATCATCGCCAGGCAGCTCGAAGACATCGGCTGTGCCGCAATCATGCCGCTGGCATCGCTGATCGGCTCCGGCATGGGCATTTTGAATCCGTGGAACCTGCAGATTATTATCGAGCAAGCCAGGGTTCCAGTGCTGGTCGATGCTGGTGTCGGCACGGCGTCGGACGCGGCGATCGCCATGGAGCTGGGTTGCGACGGTGTGCTGATGAATACCGCAATCGCGGCCGCGCGCGATCCTGTGCTGATGGCTTCGGCAATGAAAAAAGCGGTGGAAGCCGGGCGCGAAGCCTGGCTTGCCGGGCGCATGGCCAAGAAATTTTATAGCGCTGCCCCAAGTTCGCCGAGCGCGGGACTGATCACGCCGGCGGACAAATCGCAGGCAGCTTGAGCGGCGCGCCGCGCGATCGCGCTGATACGGATAGCGAAGCAGCGCGGAGTGCAACGCACCGCCCGATCCGCAGCTTCGTGTTGCGTCAGGGCCGCGTTTCAAACGCGCAACTGCGCGCGCTGGAAACCTTGCTGCCGCGTTACGGCATCGCCTACACGCACACTCCGATCGATTTGCCGCGCGCGTTCGGCCGCACCGCGCCTACCGTGCTGGAAATCGGCTTCGGCATGGGCGAGACGACCGCGCAAATCGCGATCGATCATCCCGAAAACAATTACCTCGCCATCGACGTTCATACTCCCGGCGTCGGCAGTCTCCTGAAACTGATCGAGGAATCGCGTCTGCCGAATGTGCGCATCATCCAGCACGACGCAGTCGAGATTTTGCGCCATATGATCGCGTCGCGCTCGCTGGCCGGTACGCATATCTTTTTTCCCGATCCGTGGCCGAAGTCGCGCCACCATAAACGCCGCTTGATCCAGCCCGGATTCGTGTCGCTGCTTGCGGATCGCCTGCGATCGGGCGGCTATGTGCACGTTGCAACCGATTGGCGGGACTACGCCGAGCAGATGCTCGCAGTGTTGCGCGCGGAGCCGGAGCTTGCCAATACCGCCATCGATTTCGCGGCGCGCCCGGAATATCGGCCACTGACCAAATTCGAGCAGCGCGGATTAAGGCTGGGGCACGGCGTCTGGGATTTGATTTTCACGCGGCAATAGCCGCCGCCCGGAGCCGCTTTGCTTGCCCTTGATTCTTCAAGGCAGAAAAATCTGCAGCAAGTCGTTCAGGAAGCGCTGACCGGGCAGCGTCGGCGCGATGCGTTCGGGCGCGACGACGAGCAGTCCGCGCTGAACCGCCTCGTCGAGTTCGGCCTGTATCGCGGTCAAGGTCAATCCGGTGCGCTGCTCGAATAAATCCGGCGCGAAGCCCTGGTTCAGCCGTAGCGCATTCATCATGAATTCGAAAGCGAGATCGTGCGCCGCGATTTCGTTTTTCTGCTGAACCGGGGCGCCAGTCGAGGCGTGCTCGATATATGCGCGCGGCTGCTTGTAGCGCATCTGGCGAACGATCGCATCGTGCGAGCTGATTTTGCTGTGCGCGCCGGCGCCGATTCCGAGGTAATCCCCGAACTGCCAGTAGTTCAGATTGTGCCGCGCTTCCCTGCCCGGCAGCGCAAAAGCTGAGGTTTCGTAATGGCAATAACCGCGCGCCGCAAGCGTTTCCTCGATGGCCGCTTGCATCGCGCTGGTGTCGTCGTCGGTGGGTAAGGCCGGTGGATATTTGTGAAACAGCGTGTTCGGCTCCAGGGTCAGATGGTACGCCGAGAGGTGCGGCGGCTCGTAGTCGAGCGCAGCGGCGAGATCATCAAGCGCCTGATCCGCCATCTGCCCGGGCAGGCCATACATCAGATCGAGGTTAAAATTTTCGAAATGCCGCCGTGCGATGTCGATCGCGCGCTTTGCCTGGCCGGCGTCATGAATTCGGCCGAGCGCCCGCAAATGACCATCGTTCAGGCTCTGAATGCCGAGCGACAGGCGAGTGACGCCGGCTGCGCGAAAGCCCGCGAAGTTAACCGCATCGACAGTTCCCGGATTCGCTTCCAGCGTGATTTCGATGTCGTCCACGAACGGCAGGAGCGCATCGGCGGCGAGCAGGATTTGCTCAATTGCCACCGGCGAGAAAAGGCTGGGCGTACCGCCGCCAAAAAAAACGCTGACGATTTCACGGCCCAGGACTTCCGGTAACGCGCTCCGCAGATCGGCAAGCAGCACGTCGACATAACTCTGCTGCGGAATTTCGCCGTGCGCCTCATGCGAATTGAAATCGCAATAGGGGCATTTCTTCACGCACCAAGGAATATGAATATACAGGGCAAGCGGCATCGTGCTCAAAGCATGAGGCGCGGCAGGGAGATCGACGGGTTCGCGCCGCATTGGCAATCCAACACTCATATTCACCCGAACCGGACCAGTTTGTCGGCGAGCAAGGTCAGTGCGCGGCCGCGATGGCTGATCGCATTTTTTTGGTCGAGCGGAATTTCCGCGGCGGTCTTGCCCAGCTCGGGAATCACGAACAGCGGATCGTAACCGAAGCCGTTGGCGCCGCGGGGCTCTCCGGCAATGACGCCGTGCCATTCGGCTTCGACGATGAGCGGTTGCGGATCGTTGGCGTGGCGAACCAGCACCATGACGCAAACGTAATGCGCGGCGCGGTCTTCGATACCGCGCAGCGCTTCGAGCAGCCGCCGATTATTGCGCGCGTCGCACCTCGGCTCGCCCGCCTGGTCGGCATAGCGCGCCGAATGGACACCGGGGGCGCCGCCGAGCGCATCGACGCAAATGCCGGAATCGTCGGCGAGCGCCGGCAAATGGCAAGAGGCGCTGGCATGCCGTGCTTTGGCGAGAGCGTTTTCGACAAAGGTCGGATGCGGCTCGGCCGCATCAGAAATTGCGAAAGCGGATTGCGGTGTGGCTTCGATGTTCAGCGGCGCGAGGATCCTCGAGATTTCGCGCAACTTGCCGGCGTTGCTGCTGGCGACGACGAGTTCCGTGATCATTTCGCTTGCGGCCTCGGCACGATTCACACGGACGTGGCCAGGCATTTCGACGCCGCAGGCAGGGAAGCGCAAGGAGGGAGCATTTCTTCTCAGACGTTAAAGCGGAAATGCATGACATCGCCGTCCTTGACGACGTACTCCTTGCCTTCGAGACGCATCTTGCCGGCTTCTTTGGCTTTCTGCTCGCCGCCGCACGCGACGAAATCGGCATAGGCGATGACTTCGGCGCGTATGAAACCCCGCTCGAAATCGGTATGAATGACTGCGGCCGCCTGCGGTGCGGTATCGCCGTTGTGTATGGTCCACGCGCGCACTTCTTTTACACCGGCGGTGAAATAGGTTTGCAGACCGAGTAACTGATAAGTCGCCCGCACGAGGCGGTTCAGGCCCGGCTCGTCGAGGCCGAGGTCGGCGAGAAATACCTGTTTGTCCTCGTCGGGCAGGTCGGCAATTTCGGCTTCGAGCGCGGCGCAGATGGCAACGACCGGCGCATTCTCCTTCGCGGCGAATTGCTGAACGCGCGCGACCAGCGGATTGCCGGGCCGGCTTTTGTCGTCGATATTGGCGACGTACATAGAAGGCTTTGCGGTTAACAGACACAAGGGTTTCACCAGCGCCGACTGCTCTTTGTCGAGCACGAGACTTCGCACGGGCTTACCCTGATCCAGATGTGCGCTGATGGTGTCGAGAAGCGCGCTCATCTTCGCCGCTTCTTTGTCGCCGCTGCGCGCCGACTTGTTATTGCGAATCACCGCTTTCTCAACCGTCGCCAGATCCGCCAACGCGAGTTCAGTGTGTATGGTTTCGATGTCGGAAAGGGGATCTACGCCGCCTGCGACATGCACGACATTGTCATCTTCAAAGCAGCGCACGACGTGAATAATGCCGTCGGTCTCGCGGATATTGGCGAGAAATTGATTGCCGAGCCCTTCGCCTTTCGAGGCGCCCGCGACGAGCCCGGCGATATCGACGAATTCGACAATCGCCGGCTGCGTTTTTTGCGGCTTGACCATTTCGGCGAGCTTCCACAAACGCGCATCGGGGACTTCGACAATGCCGATATTGGGCTCGATCGTGCAGAACGGATAATTTTCCGCCGCAATCCCGGCCTTCGCCAGCGCGTTGAACAGCGTCGATTTACCGACGTTGGGCAAGCCGACAATGCCGCATTTCATATGCGAGCGAACAATGAGGTGCGAGTTGTGGGGCGAAGTTTGGAAAGTACGCTCGCCGACCATTCACGGGATAGTCTTTTTTTCCTCACTCCTCACTCCTTCTGTCTTGGTGTGCAGCTTCAGCATGGCCGCCTGCGTATACCCATCGCGCAGCAGCGGCCAGACGGCGAGACTGTTTGCCATAGCCTCGGCGATCAACACCGCTTCTTCCCGGCGCGGCGGATTCAATACATAGCCGACCACGGCGCTGCGTTCGCCGGGATGGCCGATGCCCAATCGCAAACGCCAGAAATCGCGCGTGCCGAGTTGTGCTGCGATATCCTTCAGGCCGTTGTGGCCGCTTACGCCGCCCCCTTTTTTCAGCTTCGCGGCGCCGGCCGGCAGATCGAGCTCATCGTGCACGATCAGGATTTGTTCGGATTCGATTTTGTAAAACCTGGCTAGCGCAGCTACAGCGCGACCACTCAGATTCATGAAAGTATCCGGTTGCAGCAGCCAGCACTCCCCCTGCGCATGCACGACACGGGCGACCGCGCCGTGGAAACGCGCTTCGTGTTTCAGCGTTACGCGCTCCTCTGCAGCAACAAGAGACATCCACCAGAAGCCCGCGTTGTGCCGCGTGTGCTCGTATTCCCTGCCCGGATTGCCAAGGCCGACAACCAGTTTCATGCGTCTACCGAATCATAAAAAAGCCCGCCGCGACCGGCGGCGGGCTGTCCGCTATCGCGCCGCTATTCGCGGGTTTTTTTGTCGGACTTCTCGGACTTCTCAGGCTCTTTCTTCTCCGCTTCGGTCGTCGCCGCGGCAACCTCAGGCGCGACGGCAGCCTCTTCTTCTTCCTCAACTGGCGCTGCGCGCGGCACGTTGACCGTCGCTACCACCGGATCGTCACCGCGGACCAGCACGATAGACTCAACGCCTTGCGGCAACGTCAGTTCCGACAGGTGTATCGAACTGCCCAGCGCAAGATTGGCCAGATCGACCTCGATCGATTCCGGCAGATCGGCAGGCAGGCAACTGACTTCGACGTCGCTCAGCACATGGCTGACGATCCCGCCGCCCAGCTTCACGCCCGGCGCGATGTCGGCATTGACGAAGTGCAGCGGCACGCGCATATGGATTTTTTCGTCCTTCGAGACGCGCTGGAAATCGACGTGCAGCACCATCGGCCGGAACGGATGCATTTGCACGTCGCGCAGCAGCACTTGCTCGGTGCCGCCCTCGACACTCAGATCCAGAATCGAGGCCTGCAGCGCGCCCTGCTTCAACTGATGGAACAGCGAGTTGTGATCGAGCTCAATGCTTTGCACGGCCTTGTTGGCCCCGTAGATGATGCCCGGAACGCGGCCGGCGTTGCGCAGACGGCGGCTGGCACCCGTGCCTTGCGCTTTACGCGGTGTTGCGCTGACTTCGATTGCCATTTTTTTCTCCTGAGTTGCTCTGAATTACGCGCGCAGCCGCGATCGGCGCGACGCGTTGATCTGAAGGCGAACAATCATTCGACGAACAGCGAGCTGACCGAATCCTCGTTGCTGATTCTGAGCATGGTTTCGGCGAGCAGTCCGGCGACGCTGAGTACGCGGATTTTCGGACATTTTTTGGCGGCCTCAGTCAGCGGGATGGTGTCGGTAACCACCAGTTCGTCGATCACCGATTTGGCAATACGCTCGATCGCCTTGCCGGACAAAACAGGGTGCGTGCAATACGCGATGACTTTGGCCGCGCCTTCATTCTTCAATGCCAGCGCGGCTTCGCAAAGCGTATTCGCGGTATCCACCATGTCGTCCATGATGACGCAATTGCGTTTGTCGACATCGCCGATGATGTTCATAACTTTGGCGACATTGGCTTCCGGCCGCCTTTTGTCGATGATGGCGAGATCGGATTCGAGCTGCTTGGCCAGAGCGCGTGCGCGCACCACGCCGCCGACATCTGGCGAAACGACGACGAGATCGCTGTAGCCCTGCTTCCAGACGTCGCCCAGCAAAATCGGCAGGGCGTAGACGTTATCCACGGGAATATCGAAAAACCCCTGGATCTGGTCGGAATGCAGATCCATCGCCAGCAAGCGGTCGACGCCGACGCTGGTCAGCATGTTCGCGACCACTTTCGCCGTAATCGGAACGCGGGCGGAGCGCGGCCGCCGATCTTGCCTCGCATAACCGAGATAGGGGATCGCGGCGGTGATGCGGCCCGCCGACGCGCGTTTCAGCGCATCGACCATGACCAGAATTTCCATCAGATGATCGTTGGTCGGCGCGCACATCGACTGCAGCACGAAAACGTCTTTGCCGCGAACGTTTTCGAGGATTTCAACCATGACTTCGCCATCGCTGAAGCGGCCGACTTTGGCCCGTCCCAGCCGCATATTCAGGCTTTTGACGACGTCTTCAGCAAGCCTGACATTGGCATTGCCGGTAAATACCATCAGGCTGTCCGGAACTTCGTTAGCCGACAGCGGTTGGCGTTTCAGTCCGGAGCCTGTAAGTCGAGAGGTCAAAACGGATGTCATCAACAATGTGGCGTGTGGCTGGGGAGGTAGGGATCGAACCTACGAATGCCGGAATCAAAATCCGGTGCCTTACCACTTGGCGACTCCCCAAAAAACAACCCAGGAAGCTAAAAACCGTGCAGCGGATGACGATCGAGTCCGCGTGCGGCAAAGCCCTCCATGGTTGGCGGCAGTTGGGCGAGCACTTGCCGGGCTTCCTGCTCGCTGGGGAATGCGGCAAAAACACAAGCGCCAGAACCCGTTATCGCCGCCGCCGAGAATCGCCGTAGCCATGCCAGATGCTGTGCGACAACCGGGTAATTGCGACATACGACTGGCTCCAGGTCGTTGCGACCCTGCCCGACCGAAAAGTCGGTCATTCTGATTGGAATCGTATTTCGTGTCAATTCAGGGTTGGTAAACACACCGGCCGTCGCGACGGCAATCGGCGGGCTCAATACGACGTACCACGCCGGCGGCAACGAGACAGCTTGCAGCCGTTCGCCCACGCCTTCGGCAAATGCCGATTCGCCGAAAACAAACACGGGCACATCGGCGCCCAGCGCAAGCCCGAGTTCCTGCAAGCGCTCGCGGCTCAAGTCCAGCCGCCACAGGCGATTCAGCGCGATCAGCGTGGTCGCCGCGTCCGAACTGCCGCCGCCCAGGCCGCCGCCGAATGGCAGCCGCTTGATCAGGGTGATATCCACGCCTTGCGAGCTTTCGGTTGCCGTCTGCAGGAGCCTGGCTGCCCGCACGCAGAGATCGCTTTCGGCCGGCAGGCCAGCGACCGCATTGGTTCGCGTGATTTCGCCATCGGCGCGCAATGCGAAACTCAGGCTGTCGCCGAAATCGATGAAGCGAAACACGGTTTGCAGCAAGTGATAGCCGTCGGCGCGACGACCAACGACGTGCAAAAACAGATTGAGCTTGGCTGGCGCCGGCAAACCCGCGAAGTGCACTATTCGACGTTCCAATCGTCGATAATCAGCTTGATTTCGAGCGTGCCGTATTGCAGGTCGATGCGGGAAGGCAGCGCGCGATGCGGCTCTTCGCCATAGCGCGGAAATGTGATGCGCCAGGCGTTTTGGGTCAGGCTGGTCAGGCGCCCGGCGTTGTCGCGCTCGATAACGGATGGCGTATTTTCAGGTGCGACCCTGCCCAACACCCAGTGCTCGAGCCCGGTCAGCGGCAAGGTCCAGCCGAGCACGTCCCGCGTCAGGCTTTCGGCGTCGACGGCGCGATGGGTTTGCTGATCGGCGACCAGAGTCACGCCTGTCGCGTCTCGCTCCAGAAACGCTACAGTCTGACCCAGGGGTGAATTCAGGAAAATCCGATCGAGCGCCGCCGGCCTGCCGTGCTCCCAGCGCACGTTGCCGGAGAATCCCTGATCGTCGTAGCGTACGGCAAGCCGTCCCGACAGTTCAAAATGAGCGATTGGCGACTGGACTATCGGCTGGGACGCATCCGGGATACTGCGCGTAACGGCGCAGGAAGCAACAAGAAACAGGCTGGACAGGGCGAGAAGCAGGCGGGCCCGACGGGCAGCCCAGCCGGATCGCGCAAGCTGCGCATAATCAGATGGCTGGAAAACTGGCGATACCCTGAATTCACGAATCAAGTGCAACACCCGTATAAGGTGTTGCCATGGGAACCCGATATGAACAACTTACCTTAGCCGAGCGCATTGAACTCTACCGTCTGTATAAACAAGGTGAACCGATGAGAGCGATCGCCAAAGCGCT
>JACDAM010000285.1 GCA_013695435.1 Burkholderiales bacterium
CCGTGAGCCCTGCCGCAACGCCGAGCAAAGTCAGCAGCATATGCGTGGCGAGGCCGACTACGAGACCGGCGAGTATCGCGCTCCAGCGTATCATCGGCAGCAGTGGGCGGCGGGTCAAATTATTCTGGATCTCAATGGCGGTGGCCATGGTTTCTCCTGTGGAAATGAAGGTTTGTCAGCGTAGATCGGAACTCTGATATGGGTCGTTCGCCCCCGATTGGAGCATTCAAGGGCAATCGCTCGTAAAGCCGGCAGCAATATGCGCCATTTTACGGCATGATTTGGAGCAGCGCCGGCAAACTTTGGCGGATCGCAGCATGCCTTTCGTCATCGTGACCGAATCCCGATAGACCCCCGGGGTATTCATCGCATCCCGTGCAAGAGTCGAAGCCCTTATTCAATAGCGGCGTCCGGCATGTCCGGACTGCCCCTGGGATGGTCGCGAACATTGCCACTGCGTGATCGCGTGGGATCGCCTTTTCCCCGCGTTTCGGCCTCGGCAGTACCCGAGACTACATCCGATGCATCGCCTTCCTCGATCGCTTCAATGCTGCCCGGTGGATTTCGGTCCGGGCGCGCGCTGTCGGTATCGTCCCCTGGACCGCCGTCATCGCCCATGCCCTTGTCGTTCCCGGTCTGCATCGAACGCGATTCAAGATTATTGAATTGACCAGCCGTGCTCTCGGCATCGATACCTGGTTTCCGATTGGTGGCCATAATCGTCTCCTTTGTATCCACTGGGCATGCCTCAGTAAATGTGGCAAGGACTATGCCACAAGCAATGCAGGCGAATCAGCAGGTTGGTGGTTTTACTGCGGCAGCAGAACTTGTAAATCTGACATCTGAAAAGGAGATAAGTGTCGCACGAAGAATCCCTTCCCCCGGCAGGTCGGGGGCAGAAAAATGAGACCAGCGGCTGCCGCTTCCGCGATCCACCCCCGGCATCAATAAGGCGCCAAAAAATGTAAGAAATACATGCGCGTCGCCTTCGTTCAGGGCCGCGATGCGCGCGATATAATGGCGCGATGAAAATCGCCATCGCCCAGATCAATTGCACGGTTGGCGACATCATCGGCAACAGCGCCAAACTGCGCGAATTCGCTGAACGCGCGCGGGCTGCCGGCGCGACTCTCATGTTGAGCCCCGAAATGGCATTGTCCGGCTACCCGCCTGAAGATCTGCTGTTACGTCCGGACTTTTATCATTCGTGCGCGCGCGCTCTGGCGGAGCTCGCGGAATGCGCGCACGGCATAGCGCTCGTTGTCGGTCATCCGCACGAAACCGGCGGTAAACGCCATAACGCCGCGTCGCTGCTGCGGGACGGCCGCATTGCCGCGACGTATCTGAAGCACAGGCTGCCGAACTACACGGTTTTCGACGAACAACGCTATTTCACGGCCGGCGACCAGCCGTGCGTATTCGAGCATGAAGGCGTGCGCTTAGGCATCAATATTTGCGCCGACATCTGGGAAGACGGCGCCGCGATGCGCGCGCGCCAGGACGGCGCGGATACGCTGCTGGTGCTGAATGCCTCGCCTTACCATATGCGGAAACAGCGCTCACGCTATGAGGTCGTCCGCGACCGCATTGCCGAAACCGGCATGCCGGTGGTTTATGCCAACCTGGTCGGCGGCCAGGACGAGCTCGTTTTCGATGGCGGCTCATTCGCGATGAATCAGGCTGGCGCGACGACTCACCAGTTTGCCGCTTTTGAAGAAGTTCTCGGTATCGTCGAACTCGATGACCATGGCGTTCCCGGCGCCGGCGTCCTCGCTTCGGCTTCGTCGCTGGAAGCCGAAGTCTGGAGCGCGCTGTGTCTGGGGGTGAAGGACTACCTCGGCAAGAACGGTTTTCCCGGCGCGCTGATCGGCTTGTCCGGCGGAATGGATTCGGCGCTGACCCTGGCGATTGCGGTCGACGCTCTGGGCGCTGACCGCGTGCGTGCCGTGATGATGCCGTCGTCATACACGGCGGACATGAGCGTTGCCGATGCGCGCACCATGGCCCGCTTGATGGCGGTGAGCTACAGCGAGATTTCGATCGCGCCGCTGTTCGATGCTTTCCGGAAATCGCTGGCCGATGAATTTGCCGCTTGCGCCAGTCCTGTCCCGACCGCCAGCGATACGACCGACGAGAATCTGCAATCGCGGATTCGCGGCGTACTGCTGATGGCGCTGTCGAACAAGACGGGGCATATCGTGCTGAACACGGGCAACAAGAGCGAATCGGGCACCGGCTATGCCACGCTTTACGGCGACATGGCCGGCGGCTTTGCCGTCCTCAAGGACATCAGCAAAACCCTGGTCTACAGGCTAGGCCATTATCGTAACGGCCTGTCCAGGGTCATACCCGACCGCGTCATCCAGCGTGCACCATCCGCCGAACTCAAGCCCGATCAGACCGACCAGGATACCTTGCCGTCCTACGCGGCTCTCGACGGCATCATGGAAGCGTTCGTCGAACACGACCTCGGGCCGCGCGAGATCGTGGCGCGCGGCTACGCCAAAGACGACGTCGTCAAAGTCGTGCGCCTGATCGCGGCGAGCGAATACAAACGCCGGCAGGGGCCGCCCGGAATTCGCATCACGCCGCGCGGTTTCGGAAAGGATTGGCGTTATCCGATCACCAACAAATACCGGCATGCGCTATGAGCGTTGCGTTTAGCGCGGCAGCGTCTACGTTATCGCGGCAGCGTCTATAATGTGCCCTTAGCGCATGCCGACCCGGGCAAGGGACACCGTTGAACTTGGAGGAACCGAATGAAAAAGATTGAAGCGATCGTCAAGCCGTTCAAGCTCGACGAGGTGCGAGAGGCGCTATCGGAAATCGGCGTGACCGGGTTGACGGTGACGGAAGTCAAGGGCTTCGGCCGGCAGAAGGGCCATACCGAACTCTATCGCGGCGCCGAATACGTAGTCGATTTTTTGCCCAAGGTCAAAATCGAAGTTGTGGTGCCTAGCAAGCTCGCCGATCTGGCGATCGAAGCCATCGTCAAATCCGCGCGGACCGGCAAAATCGGCGACGGCAAAATATTCGTGACGACGGTCGAGCAGGTGCTGCGCATCCGCACCGGTGAGACTGACGAAGCGGCTATTTAGCGTGTGTCGCGTAAATACGTGTTTATAAATATAGCCGCCATTCGCGCGGAAGCGGGAATCCAGGGGAGCAGCAACGGGTGATATTCGCGCTCGTTGCGAACAGTAAGCACCACCCGCTGGCAGTCGATCATGCCACGATGTTCCGCGAGGCTGAAGCAAAACTTCTCGCCGAGCAAACGAAAATCTATCCTGCCGAAGCGCAACCGGCGCAAAAAAGCTGACAGAGACGCGGCCGCGCGTTAAACGAGAGCAGTCGAAAATGCGGGTTTGTCGCGAGCGATGGGCTGACAATCCCAGGCGCGGCATGGCCAAGGCCCTTGTCGCCGTTCGATAGGATACGAGCCGGGCGCGGCTGATTCGCAACGGATATCAGCGCCCGGCCGTCTGAAAAGAACGAAGTTTACCTTGGCGTGCGGGACTCGACGATGCGAGCTCACCGATGAAAGGAAACATGGCGACGACCGAGCATTCGCGCGAGCCGGCCCCTGCCGGCGACTGCATTAGCGGTCTGGTGTCAGTACGAGCACCCCAATCTACGATCGCGCTTTTGGCGCCGGAGCGCGAGCCGCTTACCTATGCCGGCCTCGCCGCGCAGGTGCAAAGCATACGCGAAAACCTGAATCGTCTTCGCTTGGGGCGCAACGACCGGATTGTGCTGGTATTGCCTAATGGCCCGGATATGGCAAGCGCGTTTCTGGGTGTTGCCGCGTGCGCCACGGCCGCGCCCTTGAACCCGGGTTACCGCGCCGAGGAGTTCGATTTTTATCTGACCGATCTCAAGGCAAGCGCGCTGATCGTTCAAGCGCTTCTGGGGTCTCCGGCTATAGCCGTAGCGCGTCGCCTTGGAATAGCGGTTCTGGAGCTTTGTCCGCAGCCGCAAGCTGGCCGGTTCACACTGCGCGGAGCTGCGCCGGGAAACGCACGCGCTGATACGACTTCACCTTTGCCCGGGGACATTGCGCTGCTGCTGCACACCTCCGGCACGACCTCGCGCCCCAAGCTGGTTCCGCTGACACACGCGAACATCTTCGCTTCCGCCGCGCATGTTGCGCAAACGCTGGGGTTAAGCGAGGCCGATCGCTGCTTGAATGTGATGCCGCTTTTTCACATCCACGGTCTGATTGCGGCTTTGCTCGCATCGATCAGAGCCGGCGGCAGCATTGTCTGCCCGCCCCAATTCGGGGCTGAGAGTTTCTTTGCCCGGTTAAACGAATTCAAGCCGACATGGTATACGGCAGTGCCCACCATGCATCAGTCGGTTTTGGCCCATTGCCGCGAAAACCGTGACATTGTCGCGCGCCATTCCCTGCGGTTCATCCGTTCGTCATCGGCCGCTTTGCCGCCAGCAGTCATGGCTG
>JACDAM010000286.1 GCA_013695435.1 Burkholderiales bacterium
GCCTGATTCTGATTCAAACCGTGCGCACGCTTTTCGGCGCGCAGAATGTCGGCGTGGAAAATCCATCATGGATGTCGGGCGGCATCCAGATCGCGAATGCGGTATTGCCGTATAACCGTGTCATCATCGTCGGCTTCGCCTTCGCGGTGCTGGCGCTGGCGTGGCTGTTGCTCAACCGCACGCGCCTTGGCCTGTTCGTGCGCAGCGTGACGCAAAACCGCGCGATGGCGAGTTGCGTCGGCGTGCCGACCGCCCGTGTCGATACGCTTGCGTTCGGCCTCGGCTCGGGCGTCGCCGGGCTCGCCGGCTGCGCGCTCTCGCAAATCGGCAACGTCGGGCCCGATCTCGGCCAAAGCTACATCGTCGATTCGTTCATGGTCGTGGTGCTCGGCGGTGTCGGCCAGCTTGCCGGCACGGTATACGCGGCGCTCGGATTGGGCGTCGTCAACAAATACCTCGAAGCGTGGCAGGGCGCCGTGCTCGCCAAAATCGCGGTGCTCGTGTTTATCATCGTTTTCATCCAGAAGCGGCCGCAGGGTCTGTTCGCGCTCAAGGGCCGCATGGTGGAAGCGTGAGCCGCGGCATCGGTCGCGGCCTGCGCCAGCTTTATGGCAGGCAAGGCTGGGGTTTGCTGACGCTGTTCGCAGCGACCGTTTTTATCGTCTTTCCGGTCGCGAATTTCGCGCTGCCCGCCGACAGCGCGTTTCACATCTCCGACTATGCGGTCGCGCTGATCGGCAAGATCATGTGTTTTGCCATCGTCGCGCTGGCGATGGATCTGGTCTGGGGCTACGCGGGCATCCTGAGCCTGGGACACGGGCTGTTTTTTGCCCTCGGCGGCTATGCCATGGGCATGTATCTGATGCGCTCGATCGGACGCGAAGGCGTGTATCAGAGCGACCTGCCGGACTTCATGGTGTTCCTCGACTGGAAGGAATACCCGTGGTACTGGTACGGCACCGATCACTTCTGGTTCGCGGCCCTGCTGGTCGTGCTTGTGCCCGGCGTGCTGGCCTTCGTGTTCGGCTATTTCGCCTTCCGCTCGCGGATAAAAGGCGTGTACTTTTCGATCATCACGCAGGCATTGACGTTTGCCTTCATGCTGCTGTTCTTCCGCAACAACACCGGCTTCGGCGGCAACAACGGCTTCACCGATTTCAAACGCATACTGGGATTCGCGATTGCCACGCCGGAAACGCGTATGGCGCTGTTTGCGGCTACCGGCTTCGCGCTGATCGCGACGCTGCTGCTCGCGCGCGCCATCGTGACGTCCAAGTTCGGGCGCGTGCTGACGGCAATCCGCGACGCCGAAAGCCGCGTGATGTTTTCGGGTTACGACCCGCTGCATTACAAGCTGTTTATCTGGACGTTGTCGGCCGTCATTTGCGGCATCGCCGGCGCCCTGTATGTGCCGCAAGTCGGCATCATCAATCCGAGTGAAATGTCGCCGGCCAACTCGATCGAAATTGCGATGTGGGTTGCCGTCGGCGGCCGCGGCACCCTGGTCGGCGCGCTGCTTGGCGCCGGCCTCGTGAACGGCGCCAAAAGCTGGTTCACGGTGGCGTTCCCAGAGTACTGGCTGTTTTTTCTGGGCGCGCTGTTCGTCGTCGTCACGCTGTTCATGCCGCGCGGCGTGATCGGTCTATTGAGCGCACGCACGCGGCGATGAATCTGTCCATCACCGAAGAAGAGCAGCACGAAGACCCCGATGCCGGTTTCGTCCGCATTCTGCGGCCCGGCCTTGACGTTACCCATGGGCCGATTCTTTACCTCGACGACATCAGTGTGAGCTTCGATGGTTTCAAGGCGCTGAACGAACTCACACTGACCATAGACTCGGGCGAGCTGCGCTGTGTGATCGGGCCCAATGGCGCCGGCAAGACGACGATGATGGATGTGATCACCGGCAAGACGCGCCCGGATAGCGGAACCGCGTTTTTCGGCCAGACCATAGACCTGACGAAGCTGAGCGAACCGCAAATTGCCGAGGCTGGCATCGGCCGCAAATTCCAGAAGCCGACGGTATTCGAGCGTCATAGTGTGTTCGAGAACCTCGAACTTGCGATGAAAGCGGACAAGCGTGTGCAGACGACCCTGTTCGCGCAACTCGATTCGACGCAGCAGGATCGCATCGCCGACACCTTGCGGATGATAGGATTGCACGAGCACGCAGCGAGACTCGCCGGCTTGTTGTCGCACGGCCAGAAGCAGTGGCTGGAGATCGGCATGCTGCTGATGCAGGAGCCGAAGCTGCTGCTGCTCGACGAGCCGGTCGCCGGCATGACCGACGAGGAAACCGCGCGCACTGGTGAATTGTTTCTGAACCTTGCCGGCACGCATTCGCTGATCGTGGTCGAGCACGACATGGACTTCATCGCGCAAATTGCGCGCCGCGTAACCGTGCTGCACGAAGGCAGCGTGCTGGCGGAGGGATCGTTGAGTCAAGTCCAGGAGGATGAACGCGTCATCGAGGTCTACCTCGGCCGCTGAGAGCGCCATCGCTATGCCGATATGCTGAAGATCGCCAAACTCAACCAGTACTACAGCGGCAGCCACATTCTGCGCGATGTCGATTTCGGGATATCCAAAGGCGCGTGCACGGTGGTGCTTGGGCGTAACGGAGTTGGCAAAACCACTTTGCTGAAATGCCTTATGGGGCTGCTGCCGGTGGCGTCGGGGTCGATCGAATTCGACGGCATGAGTATCACCGCGCTGCCGCCGCACGCGCGCGCCAGACTCGGCATTGCCTACGTGCCGCAAGGGCGCGAAATTTTTCCGCGGCTGACGGTCGAGGAGAATCTGCTGATCGGGCTCGCGACCAAAGCGCGCGGTGAAACGATACCGGCGCAACTCTTCGAGATGTTTCCAGTGCTGAAAGACATGCTGCGGCGGCGCGGCGGCGATCTGTCGGGTGGCCAGCAGCAGCAACTGGCGATCGGCCGCGCGCTGATGATGCGGCCGCGCCTGCTGCTGCTCGATGAGCCGACCGAAGGAATCCAGCCGTCGATCATCAAGGATATCGAGCGCGTGATACGCAGCCTCGTGCAACAGGGCGAGATGGCGATTTTGCTGGTCGAGCAATACTACGATTTCGCCGCTTCATTGGCCGATCAGTATCTGGTCATGGTGCGCGGCGAGGTGGTAAAAAGTGGCGCCGGTTCGGCGATGGAGCAGGACAACGTTAAAGCCTGCCTCGCACTATGATTCCGCGCGAGCCTGCGATCGAAACCGCACCCGGCTGGCAGGCGAGACTGCATTTGCGCTATGCGTATCGCGACGGCAAAACGGTATTGATCGAGCGCAATCACATCGGGCCGCTCAGGGTGCAGAAAGCGCTCTATCCCGAAGGCGGTTCCATTTGTCATACCATGGTGCTGCATCCGCCCGGAGGGATCGCCGGCGGCGACCAGCTTGAAATCGGCGTCGATGCGCAGCCGGCGAGTCAGGCTCTGCTGACGACCCCGGGCGCGACCAGGTGGTACAAATCGGGCGGGATTGAGTCGAACGAGTACCAGTCGGAAGGTGCTGCGGCCGCGCAGCACGTTCATCTTGCGATCGGAAACGCGGCGATGCTGGAGTGGTTTCCGCAGGAGAATATCGTTTTCAATGCAGCGAACGCCGAACTCAGCACCGTAATCGAGCTTGCCGGGAACGCGCAATACCTGGGATGGGACATACTTTGTCTGGGGCGCGCTGCGTCGGGCGAGCGCTTCACCGCCGGCTGTGTGCGGCAGCGTGTTGAACTGTGGCGGAACCAGCGGCGCTTGTGGCTCGAATACGGCACTCTGCGCGCCGATGACGACATACTGAGCTCCATCGCCGGCTTGCAGGGTGCGACGGTCACCGCGACCTTGATTGCGGCGAGCCAGCATATCGATAAGGGCTTGCTGGCGCGTTGCCGGGAAGTCGCAACGCCCGGCGTCGGACAAACCGGACTCACGGCCCTGCCGCAACTGTTGCTCGCGCGCTATCTCGGACATTCGGCGGAAGCCGCCAAGCATTATTTCATCGCGCTCTGGAGCGTCCTGCGGCCGGCGCTCACCGGCGTTCCGGTATGCGCGCCGCGCATCTGGCGGACTTGAAAGTCATGGAGCTGACGCCGCGCGAAAAAGACAAGCTGCTGATTTTCACGGCCGCCCTGCTCGCCGAACGGCGCAAAGCGCGCGGCCTCAAGCCTAATTACCCGGAGGCCGTCGCTTATATCTCCGCCGCGATCATGGAGGGCGCACGCGACGGCAAAACGGTGGCGGCGCTGATGAGTTTCGGCACGACGCTATTGGCGAGAGGCGATGTCATGCAAGGCGTGCCCGAAATGATCCCCGACATTCAAGTCGAAGCGACGTTTCCGGACGGCACCAAGCTCGTCACGGTGCACCACCCGATCCGCGGCGACGCCTCGGAGAGCGTACCGGGCGAGGTCACCACGCCTAAGGGCGAGATCGTGTTCAACCAGGGAGCCGAGCGGATCGTCCTCGAGGTGGCCAACACCGGCGACCGGCCAATCCAGGTCGGGTCGCACTACCACTTCTTCGAGACCAACCCGGCGCTCCGCTTCCACCGTGGCA
>JACDAM010000287.1 GCA_013695435.1 Burkholderiales bacterium
AGCTTGTCGAGCGACACTTCGAAGCCGTCCGCGCGGTAGCCGCGCGCCTCAAGATAATGCTGGATGTCGAGTAGCGAAAACCTTCGCGCCGTATTTTTTCTTTGATGCCGTTGTCATACATGGAGTCGAACACCATACGCTCGGTGACCGGGTCGCCGTAATGGTGAGTCAGCAGCGTCGCAAGCGCAGCCGATCCGCAGCTATAGTCGTATTGCTGGCGTATCGTGCTCTGGTATCGTGCCTCTTTCAGGCTCGTTACCTTGACCGAAAAGCGGTTTACCGCGTCGGTCGGATCGACCGAACCAGCGTGCGCAAGCCGCATGCCAGAGGAAATAACAAAGCGATGGCGAAGCCGGCGATGGTTTTCATAATCGTCCGGCTTATTCCAGGGTGAAATTCAAAATCGTCGCACTCTGAATCAGCACGTTGTTCCCGGTATTCTGGATCAGCGTGGTCAAGCCGCTGGCATTGGCGAAGGCGTCGTTGTTGACGGCGTTATTCCCCGTGGTGTTGCCTGCCGCGCTGTTGCCATTGGCCTCGCCGTTTACATTCAGCTCGTTGAAAACCGCATCGATATTGTTGATCGACAATGCCTCGCCGCCGCGATAGTCGTCGAGATCGTTGCTGGATGCTGCATGACCAAGCAGTTGGGCAAGCCCCGGATGGTCGGCGCCGCCATCTTCCGACCCGGCGTTGCCGGGCGTTGCAACAAGGAAGTTCGCGGCTAGCGCAAAACTTGTGAACAGCGTGTGGGCGCGCGTCATATCGGTCCCCCTTTCGTGAAAAGCGCCGCGGAAGATTGCGGCTTCCGCGGCAAACTTTTTCTAGAAGTTCAGGTTGGCCTGAACGCTGACCGATTGCTGCGTCAATGCGGCGTTGCCGGTATTTTGCGATGCCAGGTTGATGCCAGCACCGCGGCCGCCGCTGATCTCGTTGTCGCCGGTTTCGAAATTGCTGAGCGCAACGATAGGAACCGCGACTGCCGCGTTATCCGTTACGGTGCCCGTCAGAACACTGGCCGAAATTGCGATACCGATGTCGCCGACCGTGGTGCTGCTATCGTTGAACGAGTCGCTGGTATCGCTGTAAGCCTGCGAGTGGTTGTTCGCGGCGGCGCTGTCATCGACCGCGACGGCGACATCGTCAACATCGATGCTGTTGTCGCTATTGTCGCTGTTGTCGTCGTTGTTGCTGTTGTTATCGCTGAAATCCTGGTTCGCGCCGCCGCCGCTTTGCGTCGCATCCACCGAGTTGTCTTGCGCGTTGATCAAGGCATCGTCCTGCGTGTTGTTGTTCGGGTTAGCGAATGCCAAAGTCGATCCAAAGCCGAATGTAGCCGCGACCAACGTCGATATCAAAGTCTTTTTCATGACAAGTCCCCTATCGATTGGTTGAGAGGCCGGGCGACATGCCCACCTCAGAAGAGCATGGCGCTGTGCCAGCCTCCCGCACAACCGTTCAGCACGGGTTGTGCCATTTGCAATAACACGATCAATCCAAAACGAAAATCGGCGCAAACGGAATTTTTCATCGAGCGCTGTCCTGCCAGAACTGTAACGGCGTTGAGGCAGTTGGGATAATAGGCTCCGGCCAGGCATTCGGAATGCGCATAATATGATTATAAAAATCAGTATGAAAATTTAGAAAACGAGAATTGAAGCGCATGTCAAATATTCCGACAATCGGAACGCCTAGGCCAAAAGGACTAGGCCAAAAGTAGTATTGATACCGTCATATCGTTCCAATAGGATGATCTTCTTAACGCGGCGTCCGTCCTTAGACCAGCCGGGTTCGATGGCAGTCGGGTCGTGGCGAAATGACGCGCTCGAGGCTGGGTCCGCGGCTCTTTCCTTACCCCATGGAAGGCCTAAAAAATGACAACGCGCTCTCTATTGCACTACGATCCCTCCGGCGAATTCACGCTGCCTGCCTTGCAGGGTTGGTCTATCAAAGCCGTGGACGATGCCCTCGCAGCGCAGAAGCTCGCAAATCAGCAATGCTATGTTGTTGGCATATGCTCGATCAACGCGGCGTCGGCGCTGCCTCCAATCGAAGAGTTGGTTGCCGATACGCCCCTCGAATGGATCGCTGTCCTTCCGCCTGCCTACATCGCAAACTGCGATACCAATCGCCTGATCTCGCAAAGCTTTTACGATTACCACACGCTGCCCATCGATCCCCGGCGGCTGGAGATAACTCTCGGGCGCGCGTGGGGCATCGGGCAACTCAAAATCGCTTCTCGCACGGCTGACGGCGCCCCTCCCACCCAGTACGAGATGGTCGGCGCCAGTCCGCAGATGCACGCGCTGTTTCATACCATCCGCAAAGTGGCAACCGTCGACGCCCCGGTGTTGGTATAGGGCGAAGCGGCACCGGCAAGGAACTTGCGGCGCGCGCGATACACGACCACTCGCAACGCGCGAACGGTCCGTTTGTGGCTGTCAATTGCGCCGCGCTACCGGCGACGCTGATTCACAGCGAACTTTTCGGCCACGAGCGTGGCTCGTTTACCGGCGCCCACAAACGCGCCATAGGACGACTCGAAACGGCCGCTGGCGGCACCGTTTTTCTCGACGAGATCGGCGATCTGCCGCATGAACTGCAAGTGACTTTGCTGCGCTTTCTGCAGGAAAAAACGATAGAGCGAATCGGCGGCAACGAGTCTATCGCCATAGACGTACGCGTGCTCGCGGCAACCAACATCGATCTCGAACAGGCGGTGGCGGAGGGTCGCTTCCGTGAGGATTTGTATTATCGGCTGAACGTATTGCGTATCGCAGTTCCCGCGTTGCGCGAACGCGAAACCGACATCGAAATTCTGGCGCGCTTCTTCTTCAATAAATTTTGCTTGGAACGGCATACTGGCGTCAACGGATTTTCCGATGCAGCAGTGCTCGCCATGCAGCGCCATGATTGGCCAGGCAACGTGCGCGAAATGATGAGCAGCGTCCGACGCGCGCTTCTGACGTGTAAGGTCGCCTGATTACGCCGCAAGATCTCGGACTGGATAGCCGCTTTAGCCGCCGGCATATCGTTCCGCTGGAACAGTGTCGTGACACTGCTGAGAAAAACGCTATCGTGAGCGCGCTACGGAGCACCGGCGACAATGTGTCGCAGGCTGCGAGTCTCGCGCATGACACTGTACCGGCTGATGGAAAAATACCGAACCAGCGGGCACTGTCTGATCGCCGCAGGCTCCGGGCGTTGACCAGAGTTCCTCGATAGAGGCTCAATTTTCACCGCGCGCTGTATC
>JACDAM010000288.1 GCA_013695435.1 Burkholderiales bacterium
CCGGCGCTTATCGGCTGACGCAAAACGGCAAGTCGATATTGCTTCTGGAAAAAGGCGAGGCGCTGCTGACCGATGGCAGCACGCTCGATCTGACGCAGGGGCTGCGCCTTGGCGCGTTCGAGAATACCGAGCCGTGGCGCGACGGCAAGGGCAAGCGCTTCGTGCCCGAAGAATATTTCAATCTCGGCGGCAAAACCAAGTGGTATGGCGCGGCGCTGCTGCGCTATGGCGAACACGAATTTGCGGCCGATGCCGCGCATCAATGCCTGGCGTGGCCGATCGGTTATCGCGATCTGCAGCCGTTCTACGATGAAGCGGAGACATTGCTCGGCGTGCGGCGCTTCGAAGTCGAGCGCGATCTGCGCGTTATCCTCGACCGTCTCCAATTGCAAGGCGGTTGGCGGGCAGAACCGCTGCCACTCGGTCTCAGCGCCGACATCCTCGATCATCCGCACGAGGCCGGCCACTTCGACGGCTTCGCGTCGGCGGCCGGGCTGAAGGCCGATGCGCAGCGCTCGTTTCTCGACCGCGTTGCCGGAAACCCGGTTTGACGATAGCGACCGGGCGCGAAGTTACGCGCTTGCTCGGCGCAGATGGCGATATCCGCCACATCCTCGGCGTCGAGACGGCTGATGGCCAGTGCTTTCACGCCGGTAAAGTTCTGCTCGCCGCCGGCGCCATGCACACGCCGCGTTTGCTCCAGCGCTATATGGAGACCAGCGGTCTTGCGCGCCTGCTGCCGAATTACCGGCTGGTCGGCGTTATTACAAGCGCCACCTGCTGACTGCGGTGCTTGCGTTCTCGGCGTCGCGCAAAAGCGATGTGCTGCGCAAAACTGCGCTGCTGCTGCACGATCGATTTCCGCACAGCAGTATTCAGCCGCTTGGTTTCGGCGCCGACGTGATCGCCAGTCTAATGCCGCAGTTTTTTCCGATGTGGCTGTCGAACCTGAACGCGCAGCGCGCCTATGGTTTTTTCTGCAAACCGAAGATGGTTCCGACGAGAACACCGGGTAATGGACAGCGCCGACAACGGATATCCGCAGCTCGATTTCGATGCGGCCCGACTGCCGGCTGCTGCACTTGAACACCGGCAACTGGTCGCTGCATTCCGCCGTTCGCTGCTGCGTGTCGGCTACTGGAATGGCGCGAAAGCGATCCCGCTTTCCGGCAGCGCGCATGCGTGCGGCACGGCGGTGATGGGCAACGATGCGCGCCGGGCCGTCGGCGATGCCAACGGCAAGGTGTTCGGGATGGAAAACCTGTACATCGTCGACGGCAGCGTGCTGCCGCGTTCGTCGCGCGTGAACCCTGCGTTGACGATTTATGCCTGGGCTTTGCGCGTCGCAAGCCGTTTGGAAACAAGAGAATCGCTCAATGAAAACGACTTCAGTGAAAACGATAGAATCCGCGTCAATACGGTTCGGGCGTGAAATCTGCGGCGACCTCGCGCAAGCCGAGCGCCGCGAATGGTGGTTGGCCAATGGCCTCGGCGCCTATGCCGCCGGCACCATCGCCGGCACGCTGACGCGGCGCTACCACGGCCTCTTGATCGCGCCCGTAAATCCGCCTCTGGGCCGGCATTTGCTGTTTGCGAAAGCCGAGGCGACGCTGAGCGATGGCGTAAACACCTGGCCGCTTTCCAGCAACCGCTGGGCCGGCGGCGCGATCGCGCCGCGCGGGTATCTGCATATCGAATCGTTTCATCTCGACGGCCGCATGCCGGTCTGGCGCTACGCGATCGGCGACAGCATCGTCGAGCAACGCATCTGGATGGAGCCCGGCGCCAACACGACCTACGTCGCTTTCCGCTCCGAGGGCAGACGCGGCCTGCGGCTGCAACTGAAGCTGCTGGTCAACGCGCGCGATCATCACGGCAACGCCCAACCCTGGCAGTTCAATCCGGTCATCGAAGCCGATGGGCGCGCTCTGCGCGTATTGCATCCGAACTGGTTCGCGCTGCATTTCCGCGCCCATGGCGGGGCGCTTGCGAGCAGTGAGCAGGGCTCCCGCTTGCGGGATGCGAACGTCCGCGAGTCAAGCGCCGCGCCGCCCGCAAGAGTTGCATCCGCTGTCAGTTCCTCATCCGACGACAGGACGCCTGTTTCGGACTCCGGCGGCGCCTTTACGACGACACACGACTGGTTCGAAAATTTCGATCTCGCGCTGGAACAAGAGCGCGGCCTGCCGGCCAGCGATGCGCATCTGTGCGTCGGCGTCATCGACTTCGATCTGCAGCCCGGTGTGTGGATCGGTATCAGCGCGAGCCCCGACAAGCCGGCGTCGAACTATCTCGAGGAGGCGATGCGCCGCTTTCGCAATCACGACGCCGGCCTCTTGCGGCGCGCGAAAGTGTTGCTTCCCGAATGGCTAAGCGCGCCGGCGCGGCTCGATCAATTGCTGCTTGCCTCCGACACGTTTTTGTTTGCACGGCCGCTGCCGAACGTCCCGGCGGGCGAATCAATCATCGCCGGCTACCCGTGGTTCGGCGATTGGGGGCGCGACACCATGATCGCGTTGCCCGGACTGACGCTCGCGACCGGACGCTTTGAGAGCGCGCTCAATATCCTGCAAACCTTTGCGCGCTTCGTCGATCGCGGCATGTTGCCGAACGTGTTTCCGGGCGCCGGCGATAAGCCGGAATACAACACGGTCGATGCCGCGCTCTGGTATGTCGAGGCGTGGCGCGCGTACGTCGCGGCGACCGCGGATCGCGCCGCGTTGCGCGAAGTCTTCGGCGTGCTCGAAAGCATCATCCGCGCGCACCGCGATGGCACGCGTTATGGCATTGGCATGGACAGCGATGGCCTGCTGCGCGCCGGCGAAACAGGCGTGCAACTGACGTGGATGGACGCCAAGGTCGGTGATTGGGTGGTTACACCGCGCATCGGCAAACCGGTAGAGATCAATGCGCTCTGGTACAACGCGCTGGTCTGCATGAGCGAATTCGCGCGCCAATTGAATTTGCCGGCCGATGATTACCGCGAATTAGCGGAGCGGGCACGCGCGGGATTTCAGCGCTTTCAGAACGCGGATAACGGTGGCCTGTTCGATGTCATTGACGGCCCGCAAGGTCCTGACGCGGCGGTGCGTCCGAATCAAATTTTCGCCGTCAGCCTGCCGTTCAGCCCGTTGTCGGCGGGAGCTCAGGCTGGCGTCGTCGCGCTGTGCGGCGCGGAATTGCTGACTTCGTATGGCCTGCGCTCATTATCGCAAGCGCATGCGGATTTTCGACCGCACTACGTCGGCGGCGTCTGGGAGCGCGATGGCGCTTATCACCAGGGTCCGGTTTGGCCGTGGCTGCTCGGCCACTACGCACTTGCCGAATATCGCGTGACTGGCGATGCCGATCTCGCGCAATCGCAGCTGGCGCCGCTGCAAGATCATCTGCTCGACGCCGGACTCGGCACCATCAGTGAAATTTTCGATGGCGCGACTCCGCATACGCCGCGCGGCGCGCCGGCGCAAGCATGGTCGGTCGCGTGCGCGCTCGAAGCGTGGTTGCGGCTGGAGCGGGCGAAGCGCGAGCAGGCCAACATTTCGCAGCAAGCGACGGAAGCGGCAACGATTTAACCGGTCCGTAACGGTTGCAGTTTACGCCTTTGATTGTCGGCTAAGACATGAACACCGCTCTTTCAGAGACCGATGTATTTCCTCCCCCTAGACGGGGGAGGGTGAGGGTGAACGGTGCGTCGAGAAAAGCTCACCCCCTATTCCAGCCTGGGAAGGGGCTAAAACATGGAGACGAAGATGAGTGAGATGAACATCGAACGCCAACGGCTCGAAGCGCAGCGTGAAAAAAAGAAAACTGGCGCCTGTGGGGCCCGATCTCGCTGAGCGCGCGTGGGGCACGGTGCGCGAGGATTACAGCCCTTACGGCAACGCCTGGGAATACTTCGATCACGATCAGGCGCGCTCGCGCGCTTATCGCTGGAATGAAGACAGCATGGGCGGCATTTGCGACGAGCAACAGCGCTTGTGCTTCTCGCTCGCGTTATGGAACGGCAAGGATCCAATCCTGAAAGAGCGCGCGTTCGGCCTGACCGGTAATCAGGGCAATCACGGCGAGGACGTCAAGGAGTATTACTTCTATCTCGACGCAACGCCGAGCCACAGCTATCTCAAATACCTCTACAAATATCCACAGACCGAATATCCGTATGCGCAGCTCGTTCGCGAAAATGCACGGCGCGGCAGAACAGATCCGCCTTTTACCCTGCTCGATACCGGCGCGTTCAACGATAACCGTTATTGGGACGTCGAAGTCCGTTACGCGAAAGCGACGCCGGATGAAATCCACGCGCGCATCATCGCGCACAACCGTGGGCCGGAAAGCGCGACCTTGGCATGTGCTGCCGACGCTATGGTTCCGCAACACCTGGACATGGAGCGAGGGGCAGGGCGTTTCGACCGAAGCCGGCGCGAGCGCGAGGCCGCAACTGCGCGCTGACAACCCAGTTAAAGGCGTGGCGTAGGCAGTCGAGGCGGCGCATCCGTCGCTGGGTACGTACTTCCTTTATGGCCGCAACAAGGCCGAAGTACTTTACACAGAAAACGAAACCAACAGCGAGCGTTTGTGGAACGTGACGAACGCAAGGTACGTGAAGGACGCTTTCCACCGCTACCTGATCGATGGCGAGGCGACGGCGGTCAATCCAGAAAAAACCGGGACCAAATTCGCCGCCAGTCACGTCGTGACAGTCAGCGCCGGCGAACAACACGTGATCGACCTCGCGCTGTCTTCGAATGCCATGACGACTCCATTTCTCAGGCACGATACGTTGCTGGAAAAGCGGGCCGCCGAGGCGACCGGGTTTTATCGCGACATTTCGCCCGCTGCTTCGGATGAGGACCACAATATCCTGCGCCAGGCAGCGGCCGGCATGATCTGGAGCAAGCAGTATTTCCACTACGATGTCGCGCGCTGGAGCGACGGCGATCAGTACGCGCCGCCGGAAAGCCGCAAACGCGGACGCAATCAGGTCTGGCGGCATCTGAAAGCGGCCGACATCATTTCGATGCCCGATAAATGGGAATACCCATGGTTCGCCGCGTGGGATCTCGCGTTTCATTGCGCGACACTGGCGCTGGTCGATATCGATTTTGCCAAGGATCAGATCGAGCTTTTGTTGCGCGAAAACTATCTGCATCCGAATGGCCAGATTCCGGCTTACGAATGGCAATTCGGCGACGTCAATCCGCCGGTGCTGGCGATGGCGGCCCTCAAAGTATTTCGCGCGGAGCGTGTGCAGCGCGGCGCAGCCGACGTGCACTTCCTGCAGCGCGTGACGCATAAGCTGCTGATGAATTACACGTGGTGGCTCAACCGCAAGGATGCCGACGGCCACAATGTTTTCGAAGGCGGCTTCCTCGGCCTCAACAATATTTCCGTGTACGACCGTTCGAATCCGCTGCCCGCAGGCTATTCGCTGAAGCAGGCCGACGCGACCGGCTGGATGGCGATGTTCGCGCTGAACATGACCCTGATGTCGCTCGAACTCGCGGCCGAGGATTCCGATTACGAAAGACGTCGCGATCCAGTGCTACACACAGTTCATGGCGATGGCCAACGCGATCGGCGGCCACGTTGCGAACAGCATTTCACTATGGGACGAGGCTGATGGATTCTTCAAGGACCTCGTCGTCGCGCCAGATGGCCAATGCCACCGCATCGATGTGTTTTCGTGGGTCGGCCTGATTCCGCTGTTTGCAATCGAAGTCGTCGATCAAAGACTACTCGCCAAGGCGCCGCGCTTCTACAAAACAATGGAGAAGTATTATCGCGGCCCTACGAGGGCCACAAAGGTTTCGGCGTGCCCGATCGAAAGCAACGCGCGCGGCGAACACTTGCTGTCGCTGGTCAATACCGGTTTGTGCCACGCATCCTCGAACGGTTGCTGTCGGAGCGTGAGTTCCTGTCGAAGCACGGTATCCGCAGCGTATCGCGCATCCACGCCGAGCGGTGCGATCTCGGCACCTTGCCCGGCATCGCCAGGCGCTGATCGAATATCTGCCCGGCGAATCGAACAGCGGCCTGTTCGGGGGCAACTCGAACTGGCGCGGTCCGGTCTGGATGCCGACCAATTACGCGCTGGTGCAGGCTCTGGAAAAATTCCATCGCTATCTGGGCGACGGTTCAAGGTCGTGGCGCCGGGCGTCGACAACCAGCAGCTCACGCTGAAAGAAATCGCCAGGCTGTTTTCCGATCGCCTTGTCGATCTTTTCCGGCGCGATGAAAATGGACTGCGGCCGGCGTTTTCTGCCGACAGCCCATTCCAGAGCGATCCGCATTGGAAGGACTTGCTGTTATTCAACGAATACTTTCACGGCGAAACGGGACTCGGGCTGGGCGCGATGCACCAGACCGGGTGGACCGGGCTCGTTGCAATCTGCTCGAGCGGCATTACCGGACGGATATTCCGATGTATTGGCGGAAGCAGCGTGCGGGAACGGAGCTTGTCGAGAAGGAAGACATGGGGGTGGAAGCGTAGAGATGATGGCGCGACCCGGACGATGGGTTGCGCTACGATCCGCATAGCCTGCGGTCGCTTTTTGAAGCAGGGCAGCTGTTAGCCCTCCCCCCTGACGGGGGAGCGTTGGGTGGTGGTGAGCGTTGGCGATTGAGCTGCCGGACGCCCCACTCCTACCTCTCTACCGCGAACCGCAAGAAGGAATTTTGAAGTTTTCTTCGCGGAAGCAGGCATGGATGGAGTAAACGTGCAATGACAACCGCATTAAGCATGGACAGCCCCGCCGCGACGGTGCGACTCGCCGTTGCAGCCGTGTACCTCTCAGCCTTCGTGCAGGGCCTGACACTCGTCAGCTTCCCGGCGAGCAGCGCTGTGCTGCGCGCGATGCATGGCTTTTCCGATGCGCAATAGGGCGCGATCTTTTTGCCGCAAATGGCAGCGGCCGTGATCGGCGCTGTCGGCGGCGGCGTGCTAGCGCAGCGCATTGGCCTGAAAACCTTGCTCGTGCTCGCATTGCTTGCCAACGCGCTATCGCAGGCGCTGCTTGCCGCGAGCAGCGGCATGTCGGCGGAGGCTGCGTATCTGATCGCGCTTTGCGGCACCGCGAGTCTCGGGGGCTGGGTTTTGGGCTGTCGGGCGCGCCATTGAATAG
>JACDAM010000289.1 GCA_013695435.1 Burkholderiales bacterium
CGACTCTGAACACCGCGGCAATCTCCTCGCGCGGGTCGATCACGACGACTTCGTAATCCGCGCTGGTCGCAAGATCCGCGACATATTGCGAAAGCTGTCCCGCGCCAACCAGTACGAGCCGCCAGCGAGGCCCGTAGATCGCGCGCAGCGTGCGCCCGTCGAAGCTGTGACTTTCGTCGCGGTCCGCATCCTCGAGAATCGCGTTGCCGCGCGGCATGTCGAGAACGCGCGCGGTCATCCGTTTGGCGGCGACGCGATCGCGTAGCATGCGCAGCACGGCGACTTCGGGGCGCGGCTCGACCACCAGACGCAGCGTGCCGCCGCACGGCAGACCGAAGCGGGCCGCTTCATCCTTCGCCACGCCATACAGCACAATTTGCGGCAGTTCGCCGCTCAGCACATCGCTGCGCACGCGAGAAATCAGATCATCCTCGACGCATCCCCCCGACACCGAACCGACCAACTGCCCGTCATCGCGAATGGCGAGCCAGGCTCCTACCGGACGCGGCGCCGACCCCCAGGTTTCCACGACGGTGGCGAGCGCAACGCGATGGCCGGCTTCGAGCCAGGCAATGCATGATTTGAGAACCGAGAGATCGGTGCTATCCATGCTGCCTCTTCGAGCGCGCGCGGTTTGCCGGCGCCACAATCCGATGCGCTGCTGGCGCCGGGTTCACGATGCGGCTCCGTGCGTCGCGCCGATGCTCATACAGCTTTCGTCTTCTCGTCGATAGTGGTGAGCATTCTGGCGTAGTCTTCCGGTGTGTCGATGTCCAGCACAAAACGGTCATGCGCTGCCTCGTAGTTTAGGATCGCGCCTGCATTGCTGTCGATCAGCTCGCGGCAGCCGATATTGCGCTGTCTTGAGACGAGTTCGGGAATCCAGGACGCGGCCAGCAGCGCCGGGTTGCCGCGCCGGCCGCGACAACGCGGCACCACGATAGATTTATCGGTGAGCGACGCGTAAACATCCACCAGCTCGCGGTAGTCGGCGGGAGTTAGCCACGCCATGTCGCCGAGGCAAATCATGATTGCATCGGTCGGCTCGGTGAGCGCCTCGACACCGACGGCGACCGAGGTCATCTGACCTTCCCCGTAATGCGGATTGGACGCAAGCCAGACGGGTAAATCACTGACAGCCCGCGCCACCGCCGTTGCCTCGAATCCGGTGACCACAACCACCTCGCAAGGATCGGCGGCAAGCACTCCGCGCACGACGCGACGGATGATCGGCTCGTCGCCTGCCGGCAACAGCAATTTGTTCTGGCTCCCCATCCGTGACGACAAGCCCGCCGCCAGCACCACGGCTGAAAATCGGAGCGCAGTCATGGGCGGTTCAACCAAGAGGCGTCTGCACGGCGGACTTCGCGGAAGCAACTCGTCAAGTAAGCGCAACTGCCTCGGCGGCGGCGCCGATCAGGCCGACTTCGGCATTCATCACGACATGAATCGGCACCTTGCTCAACAGCTCGGCATAGCGGCCTTTATCCAGAAACGCCTTGAGAAATCTGCCGTCGCCCAAACGGGCTGAAATCTTCGGCGCGATGCCGCCGGCAATGTAGATGCCGCCGCTGGCGAGCATGGTCAGCGCGAGGCTGCCGGCATAGGCGCCGTAGACGTCGACGAACAGATCGAGCGCGCGAGCGGCCGGTGATTCGGCATCTGAGCCGGCCCGCGCGGCGATTTGCGCCGCCGCGTGCTCGCTGTGCACATCGATGTCGCAAACGTATCCGTCATGGACACACAGGAATTCATACGCCGCGATCAACCCCGGGCCGGATAAGACGCGCTCGCACGAAACGTGGCCGTGGCGTTGCCGCAAATGCTGGAGTAGACGCTGCTGCAGATCGTTGGCCGGCGCGAAATCGGCATGGCCGCCTTCCGAAGCATGCGCAATGTAGCGTCCGCTGCTCCACGTCAGGAAGGTGACGCCCAGGCCAGTACCGGCGCCAATGGCGGCGCGTACGCCATGCCGTTGTGGCCGGCCTTCCTGCAAGGTCAGAAGGTCATCACGGCTGAGCCGCGCAAGGCCCAGGCCCACTGCCGCGAAGTCGTTGATCAACTCGACCCTCGCAATCGCGAACCGACTCGCGATTTCATTCGCATCGACATGCCACGGCAGATTGGTCAAGCGTGCGCGGCCGTCGATGACAGGGCCGGCGACAGCAAAACAGGCGGCGGCAATTTGCTTATCGAAATGCGCGTCGCGCAGGAACGTGTCTACGATTGCGCTGAGGTCCTCGTGACCGGTGCTCGCATACGATTTCTGCAAGACCACATCGATCGCATCGCTTTCTGCAGCGGCAAGCTGAAGCAGGGTTTTGGTGCCGCCGATATCGCCGGCCAGTACGTAGCGCGTCATGTCACAAAAGACATAGCCGCGCGCCGGCTGCAGACACCGCCTGTTTGTTTGTTCAGAGCCCGCGATTTCTTCTTTCTGTGAGATCGCTGCGCAACCAGCGAAACACAGATCAGCGATGGTGCATGCGTTTCCATAAAACATGATCGAAGCTCAATTTTCCGG
>JACDAM010000290.1 GCA_013695435.1 Burkholderiales bacterium
GGGAGTAAACCCTTCGAAACAACCATTAGTCGCTTGGATATGGACTGAATTGAGCAAGTTGTGCCTACAAAACAGGCAGCGACGGAATTTTTGACTTCGGGTCACGACTGAAAGAGTCATTTGTTCAGTGCTTCCTTAGCTGCGCGCAGCGGACGAGTCGAGGCGCTTCTTATGACGCAACATCACACCTGGCGAACGGCCGCTTTACGTTTTACGAGGTATCCGCGCGTTTCGATTGCGGTAAACTGGGAACGCAAACCGGTTATCCGAATCAGACATCGCGGCACATCTACCCACATTTCGTTTCAGTGAAAACCAGCCGCCCCTTGTTAGCTCTGCTCGTATTGCTGTTGCTATTCGCGCAGCAGGGCGCGGCTGCGCACGGCATTTCACATGTCGCCGATGCCGCGCAGCAAGAGCAGCAACTTCCGTACGACCAGTTTTGCGATCAGTGCAGCGCCTATGCGCAGCTGCCGGGCGCGCCGCAGTCGGGACCAGCGATTGCGCTGGTTGCAGACATTGGCGCTATCTTCGTCACACCCGCCGCACGTTTCTATACTCCTCTCGTCGCGCTCGCGTTCTCGTCGCGGGCGCCGCCATCCGTCCTCTAAAAAGCTGGGGTTTCCCGCAGCTGCGTCCGTAACGCGCTGCGCCGTTCGCTTTTTCGAGGAGATATTCATGCTCAGTTATGCACTGGCGCGAGCTGCGCTGGTCGGCTCGGCGCTCTGCGTGTTGGCCGCGCCATTGGCAGTTGCCGCTTCCGATTCCGAACTCGCGGAAATCCGCAATGAGATAAACAAGGTGCGTGAAGCGTACCAAACGCGCATCGAAGCGCTCGAGAAGCGCCTGAACGATGCCGAGGCCAAAGCGCAAAGCGCGCAAAAAACTGCTGCCCAAGCCGAAGCCGCGGCGGTCGGCGTGCAGTCGCGGCGCAGCCAAAATTCCGGCAATCCTGCCATTTCGCTGATCCTGCAAGGCACCTACGCAAATTTTTCCGAGGACCCCGAAACGCGCAGCATCGCCGGCTTCGTTCCGGGCGGCGGTGAGTTTTTTCCCGGTAGCCGTGGTTTTTCGCTGGCCGAATCCGAACTAAACATAGCAGCCAGCGTCGATCCGTATTTTCGCGGTCTGTTCACGGCCGCGCTGACACCCGAGGACGAGATCGAAATCGAGGAGGCGTGGATCCAAAGCCTGAGCCTCGGCGCAGGCTTTACCGCGAAAGCCGGGCGGTTTTTTTCCGGCATCGGTTATCTGAACGAAATCCATCAGCATGCGTTCGATTTCGTCGATTTCCCGCTCGCCTATCAGGCCTTCCTCGGCGGCAATTACAGCGATGACGGCGTTCAGTTGAGGTGGCTCGCGCCGACCGATCTATTCATCGAAGTCGGCACCGAAGCCGGGCGCGGGCGCGCATTTCCGGCTTCCGACCGCAACAAGAATGGTGCCGCCTCGGGCGCGGTATTCGTGCACGTCGGCGATGATCTCGGGATCAGTCACAGCTACCGCGCGGGCTTGTCGTATCTGCATACGGCGCCGCGCGAGCGCAGCTTCGACGACACCGACAGCCTCGGCAATCCGGTCGTCAACGCTTTCAGAGGCAACAGCCGGCTGTGGCTGGCGGACTTGGTTTACAAATACGCGCCTGACGGCAACGCGCAGGTCAAGAATTTCAAGCTGCAAGGCGAATATTTTTGGCGCCACGAAAGCGGCGAACTCGGCTTCGACGACAGCGCCGGCAGCGCACAATTCGGTGCGTTGCGCGATGCGTATGCGGCGCGCCAATCGGGCTGGTACGTGCAAGGCGTTTATCAATTCATGCCGCGCTGGCGCGCCGGTGTGCGTTACGACCGGCTCGATTCTGGAAACGCGGTGATCGGCCTGGTGCAAAACGGCGCCGTGCCGGGCGACAATTTTCCGCTGCTCGTCACGGGTAAAAATCCGCAGCGCGCGAGCGCGATGCTCGACTTCAGTCCGAGCGAATTCTCGCGCTTGCGGCTGCAATACGCGCGCGACGAATCTCGCCCCGACGGCGTCACCGACGATCAGATCATCCTGCAATACATCATGAGCCTCGGCGCCCACGGGGCGCACAGGTTTTGACCGCGCTACTAATCCGACCGGCGAAGCGAAGCAGCCAATGCCCCCCCAATTCCGTTCGCGATCATTATGCTGCGCCGCCCGACCCGACAGATATCGATGCCTATCCGATGAGAGACGATGATGAATAAATTTCTGTTTGCCCTGCTGTTGCTGTACGTAGCACCCGTGCAGGCGAAGCTCAACATTTTTGCCTGCGAACCCGAGTGGGGTGCGCTCGCGCAAGAACTGGGCGCCGACAGGGTCGACATTTATACCGCGACAACCGCCTTGCAAAATCCGCATTACATCGAAGCGCGGCCGAGTTTACTGGCGAAAGCGCGCCGCGCAGATCTCGTGATTTGCACCGGCGCCGAGCTCGAGGCGGGATGGCTGCCGATCGTGCTGACGCAATCGGGAAACGCGAAGATTCAGGCCAGCTCGCCGGGTTTTTTCGAAGCTTCGAGCTTTGTCGTCAAGCTCGAAGTCCCGCAATCGCTTGATCGCGCGCAGGGCGACGTGCATGCCGCGGGCAACCCGCACGTCCACCTCGACCCGCACAACATCGCGAAAATCGCGACGAAGCTGACGGAACGCTTCGCGCAACTCGATGCCGCCAACGCCGGCGCTTATCAAGCGCAAGGCGGCGCCTTCCAGGAAAAGTGGCGGGACGCGATCGCGGGCTGGGAGGCGCGCGCGGCGCCACTAAAAGGGCTGCCGATCGTGACCTACCACAAGGATATGAGCTATCTGATCAACTGGCTCGGTTTGATCGAGCTGGCGAATCTCGAACCGAAGCCCGGGGTGCCGCCGACGACCGGCCACCTGACCGACTTGCTTGAGCAGCTCGAAAAAAAGCCGGCCAAGGCAATCGTTCGTTCCGCCTACAACAATCCGAAGCCGGCGCAATGGTTGGCCGAGCGCGCGCGTGTACCCGCCATCGTGCTGCCATTTACGGTTGGCGGCAGCGAACAGGCACGCAACTTGTACGGGCTGTTCGACGACAGCGTTGCGCGTCTGCTCAGCGCGACAAATGCACAATGAGCGCACAATGAATGCCTCCGAGCTCTACATCCTGCTGCCGGCGTTTCTCGCCGGAGTGCTGGTTACGGCAACACACGTGCCGCTCGGTATGCAAGTGTTAAGCCGCGGCATCGTGTTCATCGATCTCGCTATAGCGCAAATCGCCGGACTCGGCGTCCTCATCGCCGATAGCCTCGGCTTCGACGCGGAAGGCATTGCGGTACAGGTCGCCGCCGTGTCGGCCGCGCTCTCCGCCGCGCTGCTGCTGACGTGGACCGAAAAGCGCTGGCCCGACGTACAGGAGGCGACCATCGGCGTCGTCTTCGTCGTCGCTGCGTGCATGTCGGTTTTGTTGCTTGCCGGCAACCCACACGGCGGCGAGCACCTGAAGGATTTGCTGATCGGGCAAATCCTGTGGGTCAGTTATGCGCAACTGCTGCCGGTCGCGCTGTTGACCGCCGTCGTCCTCGCTTTTTGGTTCGGTCTCGGGGCAAGACTTGGGCGCGCCGGCTTCTATACTTTGTTCGCGCTCAGCGTGACGATCTCAGTGCAGCTAACTGGTATCTATCTCGTGTTCGCCAGCCTGATCGTGCCGGCACTGGCTGTACGCAATCATTCGCGTGGGCGACTGGGGACAGCATATCTGCTGTCGATCGTTGCCTACGCGATCGGCCTCGTCGCATCTGCGGCTACGGACCTGCCGTCGGGCGCGGTAATCGTTTGCGCGATGGTTTTAATGGGCTTGCTGTTCCAAAGCTTCGCAGGCAGGCACACCCCGGCATAGTAATGGCAGGCGGGCAACGAGCACCACTGGAGCGTAATTGCGGTGTCAGCACGCGTGTGCTATAAAAGATCGGCCTTATTTCCCCGTTACATCCGGACCAACGATCGCACGTGGTATTTTCTTTTTTCCGCAAGAAAGATTCGCCAACAACTGTGCCCGCGAAGCGCAAGCCGGCGCACACCAGACCAGCGCCCGAGACTATAGTGCCCCCCGCGGGCGGAGTCGCTCCGAAAGTGGCTGTGCCGCAAGCGCGCAAAGCGCCCGCGACGCCGGTGGCGGCGGGCACGCCCGCGAAAAAGCTGGCGCCGAAGCCAGCGCCTCCTCAAGCCCAGCCCAGGGCGCAGCCCAAAGCAGCGCCGAAAAAGCAGATTTTTTCGGATTCCGGAGCCAGCGGTTTCGAGGTATCGGATTCGTCAGCCGAGCTGTCCGGCGCCGCTGAAGAGGCGGCGATCCTGTATGCGAACAACCAGATTCAGCCGGCGATTGCCGTGCTGCTTCAGGGCATCGGCGAGAAACACGGTTCGGGCAACCGCTCACTGTGGCTGATGCTGTTCGATCTCTATCAATTGCAGGGCATGCAGCAGGAATTCGACGCCCTCGCGCTCGATTTCGTCGTCAAGTTCGAGCGCTCGCCGCCGCCGTGGCGTAATCAGGAAAAGACCAAGGCGGCGCCCAAAGTCACAAAGCCGGCAGCCGCCGGAACCACGAGTTTGTCGGGCAAGCTGACCGCGGCTTGCAAGCCGCAACTCGAACAGTTCGTGCGCACGATCGAAAGTAAAAACCAGGCGCGGCTCGACTTGAACAAAATCGACGGCATAACGGCTGAAGGCGGCGCGCTATTGCGGGAGACGCTGCAAAGCCTGCGCAAGCGCAATGCGCCGCTGTCGCTGACCGGGGCCGACCATCTCGCGCAAGTCGCCGAAGATGCGCTGCCGACGGCCGACGGCGACGAGAAAACGGCGCTTTGCCTGCTGCTGCTCGAGCTCTATCAGATCTTGGGCAAACAAGCCGAGTTCGATGATCTGGCCGTGGAATACGCGGTCGAAACCGAGGTTTCGCCGCCGTCGTGGGAAGCGGCGCCGCGCTGGTGCGATGAGGCTGCCGCGCATCCGAAGCCGGGCGAGGACGGAGAAGGGGCTCCGGAAAGCGCAGCGGCGCCCGCAAACCGGTTCGCACTGACCGGCGAGATGGCCGGCTCGACCGAGCCGCAACTGCGCGATCTCGTCGACTATGCGGCATCCCGCAACGTAATCGAAGTCGATATGTTCGATCTGCGGCGCATGGATTTTGTCTGCTGCGGCATGCTGCTGAACATCCTGACAGGCATCCGCCAGGGCGGCAAAGTCGTTCGCCTGATGGGCGCCAATGAGATGGTATTCGCGCTGTGCCGGGTCATGGGCATCGATCAGGTCGCGACCCTGGTCAAAAGCAAGCATCACTGAACCCGCCTCGGCGCGCCGGCAGCGGGCTTCCGCAGCAATCGAACAAACCCCGGGGAAACCGATGCAGCAGTATCACGGCACGACCATCCTGTCGGTGCGGCGCGGCGGGCAAATCGCGCTCGGCGGCGACGGTCAGGTCACGCTCGGCAACGTCATCATCAAAGCCGGCGCGAAAAAAGTGCGGCGCCTGTATCACGACAAACTCCTCGCCGGGTTTGCCGGCGGCACCGCCGATGCATTCACCTTGTTCGAGCGCTTCGAAGCCAAGCTCGAAAAGCATCAGGGGCATCTGCTGCGCTCAGCCGTCGAACTGGCCAAGGATTGGCGTACCGACCGCATGCTGCGGCGCCTCGAAGCCATGCTCGCGGTAGCCGGCCGCGACGCCTCGCTCGTGATTACCGGCAACGGCGATGTGCTCGAACCCGAATACGGCATTCTGGCGATCGGCTCCGGCGGCGCATTCGCGCAGGCGGCGGCCAAGGCGTTGCTAGACAACACGGAGCTGTCCGCGCGCGACATCGTCGCCAGGTCTCTGACCATCGCCGGCGAGCTGTGCATTTATACCAACCAGCAGCACGTGATTGAAACGCTAGACGGCGGGGATCGGGCATAGGGGATCGGGGATCGCAAGGCCCTTGGTTTACCCGATGCCCGATACCCTCTTTGCTATCCCCGGAACTCCCCATGACCCCCCAGGAAATCGTCCACGAACTCGATAAACACATCATCGGCCAGGCCGCCGCCAAGCGCGCCGTTGCCATCGCGCTGCGCAATCGCTGGCGACGCCAGCAAGTCGAAGAACCGCTGCGCCAGGAAATCACGCCGAAAAACATTTTGATGATAGGCCCGACCGGCGTCGGCAAAACCGAGATTTCGCGGCGCCTCGCGCGACTCGCCAACGCGCCGTTCATCAAGATCGAAGCGACCAAATTTACCGAGGTCGGCTATGTCGGGCGCGACGTCGATTCGATCATCCGGGATCTCGTCGAATCGGCGATCAAGGACGCGCGCGAGGCGGAAACGAAGAAGGTCCAGCATCGCGCCGAAGACGCCGCCGAGGATCGCATCCTCGATGCCTTGCTGCCGCCGGCGCGCGAAATCGGCTTTCACGCCGGCAGCGATGGCGACGTTGACGGCGGCGCTGTGCAACGCGATAACGCAACGCGCCAGAAATTTCGCAAGAAGCTGCGCGAAGGCGAACTTGACGATCGCGAGATCGAAATCGAGATCGCCGCCATGCAGGCGCACATGGAGATTTTCGCGCCGCCCGGCATGGAAGACCTGACCAGCCAGATTCAGGGCATGTTTCAGAACATCGGCGGCGGGAAGAAAAAAACGCGCAAACTGAAAATCAGGGATGCGATGAAGCTGATCAGCGAGGAGGAAGCGCACAACCTCGTCAACCTCGACGATCTGAAAAGCCAAGCGGTCAACAACGTCGAGCAAAACGGCATCGTGTTTCTCGACGAGATCGACAAGATCACGAGCCGTTCCGACGGCCTGGGCAGCAGCGGCGCCGAGGTGTCGCGGCAGGGCGTACAGCGCGATTTGCTGCCGCTGGTCGAGGGCACGACGGTCACCACGAAGTACGGCATGATCAAGACCGACCACATCCTGTTCATCGCCAGCGGCGCGTTCCATATGGCCAAACCGTCCGACTTGATCCCCGAGTTGCAGGGCCGGCTGCCGATCCGCGTCGAGCTCGAATCGCTGTCGGTCGCCGATTTCGAGCAGATCCTGACCAACACCGACGCTTGCCTGACGCGTCAGTATCAGGCGCTGCTCGCGACCGAAAACGTCACGCTCGACTTCAGGCCGGATGCCATCAAGCGGCTGGCCGAGATCGCCTGGGAGGTCAACGAACGCACCGAAAACATCGGCGCGCGCCGCCTGTACACGGTGATGGAAAAGTTGCTAGAGGAAATTTCGTTCGACGCCGGCCGCCACGAAAATTCGACGGTGACAATAGACGCCGCTTACGTCAACGAGCGCCTGGACGAACTGGCGAAAAGCGAAGACCTCGCGCGCTACGTGCTATGAACCTCGCGCGCGTAGGCACAAAGCTTGCCGCCGGCGAACCCTGATTGAAGTCGGGATTTATTAACGGCCCTCCTCGGACGATTGAAGGCCCAGTCAATAACAACAACGTAACCCGCGCCATCCGCCATGCCGCAACGGCATAAAATCAGCGATCTCGTGTTCGGCGCAGCGCGCGATCCCATGAGCGCGGATGCGCGCAAACATGCCACGCTGATCGCGTTTTTCGCATGGGTCGGGCTGGGCGCGGATGGCTTGTCGTCATCGTGCTACGGCCCGGAAGAGGCCTACCTTGCGCTGGGCGCGCACAGCCATTTCGGCCTGTATCTGGCGGCGGCGACGGCGATTACGGTGTTCATCATCGCGCTGGCCTACAATCAGGTCATCGAGCTATTCCCGAATGGCGGCGGCGGTTACAAGGTTGCCACCCAGTTGATCGGCGCGCGCGCCGGTCTGGTCTCGGGTGCTGCGCTGATCGTCGATTACGTGTTGACCATTTCCATTTCAATCGCGGCCGGCGCCGATGCCTTGTTCAGCCTGTTGCCGCTGGCCTGGCAGCCGTACAAGGTCGCGGCCGGCGCGGGCTTGATTATCGCGCTGATCGTGCTGAATCTGCGCGGCATGAAAGAGGCGATTAAATTCCTGCTGCCGGTCTTCGTCGGTTTCGTCGTCGTGCACGTGTTGCTGATCGTTTACGGCATCGTCGCGCACGCCGATCGTCTGCCGGAGGTCGTCGCCGCGGCGAGCGACGAGACTTTCAGTCTGAGCCGCGAAACGGGCTGGATTTTTGTCATCGCGACCATGATGACGGCCTATTCCCAGGGCGGCGGCACCTATACCGGGCTGGAGGCGGTGTCGAACAACGTCAATACGCTGGCCGAGCCGAGGGTGCGTACCGGCAAGCTGGCGATGCTGTATATGGCGATCTCGCTGGCGTTCACCGCGGCCGGCATTTTGCTGATCTACCTGTTGTGGGACGTAGCGAAACAGCCCGGAGAAACCCTGAATGCAACCGCGTTTGGCGCGGTCATCGGCAGCCTCGGTTTTTCCAGCCCGCTGCTCAATCACGGTGCGCTGATCGTGGTTCTCGCGCTCGAAGCGGGCCTGCTGTTCGTCGCCGCCAACACGGGCTTTCTCGGCGGCCCGGCCGTGCTCGCGAATATGGCAGCCGATTCGTGGGTGCCGCGGCATTTCCGCGAATTGTCGAGCCGGCTGGTCACGCAAAACGGCTTGCTGCTGATGGGGATCGCAGCACTTGCCGTGCTGATCTGGAGCGGCGGCGACGTCACGCTGCTGGTCGTGCTCTACAGCATCAACGTGTTCCTGACATTTTCATTGTCCCTGTACGGCTTGTGCGTGTACTGGTGGCGCAATCGGGAAGTCGCGAAGCGCTGGCGACGGCGCTTCCTGCTATCGCTGGCCGGCCTGGCCGTGACCTCGAGCATCCTCGCCGTCTTGATCGTCGAAAAATTCGATCAGGGCTGGGTCACCATCCTGATTACTGGTAGCGTGGTCGGCGTTTGCGTGCTGATCCGCAAACACTACGACGAGACGCGCGTGCAACTGCGGCAGATCGACCAGTTATTCGCGCCGGCCGGGATACTCGACGACGTGCCGGAACCGCCGCCGCTCGATCCCCAAAAGCCGACGGCGATTTTTCTGGTCGGCAAGAATCGCGGCGTCGGCATGCACACACTGCTTTGGGTCCAGCGTTTGTTTCCCGATCACTTCAAAAACTTCATATTCCTGAGCGCCGGCGAGGTCGACAGGCAAAGTTTTGACGGCCAGGGCGCGTTGCGAACCTTGCAGTACCAGATCCGGAATTCATTACGCTATTACACCAATTTCTGCGCGAACCACGGCCTCGCCGCGGCCGCCTACGACGCCTACGGCACCGATCCTGTCGCCCAGCTCGATGCGCTGGCCGAAACCGTCATGGCCGATTTCCCGAACAGCGTCTGTTTCGCCAGCAAACTCATTTTCGTGCACGACAATATTTTCACGCGCTGGCTGCACAATCAGACCGCGCTGCACATGCAGCGGCGGCTGCACCTGCGCGGCCGGCAAATGGTGATTCTGCCTATGAAGGTGTCCTAGCCGCGAGGGACAAGCCAGTCGGTCGCCGGGCGGAAACCGCCGCGCGAACGGCAAGGTGAGTTGTTCCTATCGTTTGAGCGAGGACCGCGGCAGCCGGATGGTGCTGTAAGAACCTCACGATTTTGGCGACTACTCGTGAAGAGAAACCAATGGCCAATGCGGAATTCGATATCTGTGTGATCGGCGGCGGTTCGGCGGGCCTGACGGCTGCCGCCGGCGCCGCTTTGCTGGGGGCAAGGGTGGCATTGCTCGAAAAGCGCGCGCTTGGCGGCGAGTGCCTGTACTACGGCTGCGTGCCGAGCAAAACATTACTGCATTCGGCCAAGGTCGCACAGATGACGCGCGAGGCCGGCAGCTTCGGCATCGAAGCCGCGCCGCCGCGGATCGACCTCGCGCGCGTTATGCAGCGCGTTCACTCGGTGATCAAGGCGATCGAGCCGCACGACAGCCCCGAGCGTTTTCGCGGCCTCGGCATCGATGTCGTTTTCGGCCACGGACAATTCGTCAGTGCCGAAGAGTTCAAGGTCGGCGCGCGCACCATCACCGCAAGAAAGTTTGTGATCGCGACCGGATCGCAACCCGTGATTCCAAAAATCCCGGGCCTCGACGGCGTTCCGTATCTGACCAATGAAACCGTATTTGGCCTGGGCGAAGCCGTACCTTCGCTGATTATCCTCGGCGGCGGCCCGATCGGCATCGAGATGGCGCAGGCCTTCAGGCGGCTTGGCAGCGAGGTGCACGTCGTCGAGCGCGGGCCGCGCATTCTGGAGAACGACGATGCCGAAGCAGCCCAGGTCGTGCACGAGCGGCTCGCGCGCGAGGGCGTGCAATTTCATCTCGATGCGAGTCTCGAACGGGTGAGCGGATCGGCCGGCGCGATCAACGCAGAGTTGCAGCTCGGCGGCGGCGCGAAGAAGGTCGTCACCGCGAGCCACATCCTGGTCGCAGTCGGACGCAAGGCGAATGTCGAGGGACTGGGCTGCGAGGCTGCCGGCGTCGCGGTCGATAAAGGCGGGGTGAAAACCGATGCGCGGCTGCGCACCACGAATCCGCGCATTTACGCGTGCGGCGACGTCACCGGCCCGTATCGCTTCACGCATACCGCCGAACACCAGGCTGGCGTCGTGTTACGCAATGCGTTGTTTCATTTGCCGGCCAAAGTCGAAACGCGCGCTGTGCCGTGGTGCACGTTCACCGATCCGGAGCTTGCGCACGTCGGACTCACGGAGCAGGAAGCGAAAAAACAGCAGCTCGCGTATGAAATCTATCGCGCGCCGTTTGCCGACAACGACCGCGCGCAAGCCGAAGGCGCGGCAGACGAGATCGCCGGCTTCGCCAAGCTCGTGACCGACGCCAAAGGCCGTTTGCTCGGCGCGACCGTGGTCGGCCCGCACGCCGGCGAACTGATCCACGAACTGGTCGTGCTGGTGGCCAAACGCAGAAAGATCGGCGACATCGAAAACGTCATCCATATTTATCCGACGCTCGCGCAAATCGCATTACGCGCCGCCCAGGCACGGCGCAAAGCGCGGCTCACGCCGCGGAGCAAAAAATGGATCAAGTTCCTGTTCGGACTGCGCGGGCGATGAAAACCGAAACCGGGAAATCGGAAGAGAAGGCCGACGACAAATCTGGCGCGCAGGGAGGACGCGGAAGAGCACTGCGCATCGCTGTAGTTCTGATTTTCGCCGGCGGTTTGGTCGCGTTTTTCGCGCTCGGCGGCCGCGATTATCTGAATCTCGAAACGCTGCAGGCGCAGCGCGAGACCCTGCGCGCGTATGTCGAGCAAAATTACGCGCTGGCGCTTGCCGGCGGCATGTTGATCTATATCCTCGCGACCACGTTCAGCATCCCCGGCGCTATTTTTCTGACGCTCGCGATGGGTTTTCTGTTCGGCCGCTGGATCGGCGGGTGTGCCGTGATCCTCGCGGCGACGATAGGCGCAACCTTGGTGTTCCTCGCCGTGCGCTATCTGTTCGCCGATACTGTCAAGCGCATGGTAGGCAAGCGCGCCGAAAAAATTTCGGCCGGCTTTCGCGAAGACGCCTTCAACTATTTGCTGTTCCTGCGCGTCGTGCCGCTATTCCCGTTCTGGTTGGTCAATGTGGTACCGGCCCTCGCGGAAGTGCCGGCGCGGACGTTCATCCTGGCGACCCTGATCGGCATCACGCCGGGCAGCTTCATCTTCGCCAACCTCGGCCAGTCGCTGGCCGAAATCGAATCGGCGCGCGAACTTTTGTCCACCCAGAATCTGATCGCGTTCGGCCTGCTCGGCTTGTTCGCGCTGACGCCGGTGCTGATCAAAAAAATACGCAAGGGGCGCGGCCACGCACCGAAAAAAAAGGAGTAAAGACGTGATTCAGTTGATCAGCGAATACCGTCTCCACCGCTTGCCGTTTGTTGTCCTGGCGCTGATGGGCCTGACTGGCGTTTTTGTACCCTCGTTATCGGAGGCGCAAACCACGAACGACGGCCACGCATTGTTCGACGCCGTGCTGCGCGATCACGTCGACGATGGCGCCGTCGATTATCCGGCCGTTTCCGCCGATGCGCGCTTTGCCGATTACCTCGAACAATTGCGCGAGACCGACGCGCAATCGTTGCCGCGCGCGCAAAAACTCGCCTTCTGGATCAACGCTTATAACGCGCTCGCGATGAAGGGCATCCTCGACGGCTCGTCGCCGCGCTCTTTTTTCGGCAAGGCGAAATTCTTCTATACCGACAAGTACGAAGCAGGCGGCGTCAAAACCAATCTGTACGATCTCGAACACGACATCCTGCTGCCGTTAAACGATGCGCGCATCCATTTCGCCATCGTCTGTGCGTCGCGCTCATGCCCGAAATTGCGTGCGGAAGCGTACGACTCCGAACGCCTCGATCAGCAACTCGATGCCAGCGCGCGCGACTTCATCAACGACGCCACGCGCAACCGCTACGACCGCGCGCAAAAGACCGCCTATTTGTCAGCGATCTTCGATTGGTTCGAGGGCGACTTCGAGCGCGCCGCAGGCGGCGTGCAGAAATTCGTGGCGCGTTACCTGAACGACGAACACATCGCGCAGGAACTGGACAGCGAAAGCTATCGCGTCGAGCACCTCGATTACGACTGGAATTTGAATGGCAAGCCGCCAGAGAAGCGCTGACGCGCGCGCCTTCTTTCCCTTTCGAAAGGGAAAGCAAACAAGGGGCGAGCAGGATTCGACTGGCCGGGAAATCTTTACTTAAAGGGCTCCAAAGCGTTGCCAGGCGCCGGCTAGCGTTTTTTTTACTGTGAAGGAATGTTCGTCCGATGTTCATCGCCTCAGTCCATCCCGAAGCGAATATTTCCCGCGTGTTCGCTGCGCTCGGAGAGGGCGAGCGCAGCGCGCGCGACGCCGCGCGCAAGCAAGCGGACATCGCTCCTGACGGCAAAGCGCGCCGCTTCCTGCTGGCGCAGGCGCGGCAGGAGGCGTTTCATGCCTGGGTCTGCGACGGCGCCGTGCATTGGTTGGCGCCCGACTCAGCCGGCGCGAGCGCGCTGCCGGCGGCTGTGAAGCGCGCGCTGCGACGTTATGCCGAGCGCATCGGAACCGATCTCGCTGAACGCGAATTCACGCGTTCGCTGGTCGGCATGCAGGTCGTGTTCGAGGGCCTGGGCGCAGTCGTCCTGGGCAAGCTCGACATCGGTCTGAGCAAACACGGGAAGCGCTTTGCGCCGCTGCGCCGCATCCTGCTGCGCCAGGAAGATGCGCATCACGAATTCGGTGTGCGCTGCCTGCAGCGCCTTATTGCATCGGACGCCGAGCGCGCCGGATTGGGCGCCGCGTGCGCCGGTTATTGCGAGTTGAGCGATGCGGATCTGCGTGCCTGCAGCGAGCTGTTCGGCGATTTCGATGCCGAGATCGCCGAATACATCGAGCAGGCGCGCACCGGCCTGCCCGCTTTTCTGGCGCCGCCGCGCGTGATATTGACGTGATTTCGGTCATCATTCCGGTATACAACGAAAGCTGCGCGCTGCCAGCGACGCTCGCGCGCCTGTTCGCGCAAGGCGGCGATTTCGAAGTCATCGTCGTCGACGGCGGCAGCAGCGACGACACGCGCGAGCTGGCGATGCGCGAACCTCGCGTGCGTTTGCTGGTCGCACCTAAAGGGCGCGCGCTGCAAATGAACGCAGGCGCGGCGATGGCAAAGGGCACATGGTTGCTTTTTTTGCACGCCGACACCC